>CAZKCB010000175.1:0-4931 GCA_964550965.1 uncultured Oscillospiraceae bacterium | reverse complement strand
GAAGTGATCGTCGAGGCGAGCGATGCGCAGGAAAGCTTGATGTTAAGACCCAACCTTCCGATGATCGCTGTCCCGTGTCTGTAAAAACCGATCGAAGGATAATTCGACGACTCCGAAGTATACAGAATGCCGTCTTTGATTCCGATTCCTTGAGGGACGCCGTTAGACATAGTGAAATAGTCACCGTTCACACCTGCAAGGATCGTTCCGCCCCCGTTCTCACTGACAGCGACCTGTGAGGCGCTCGCAAAGCTTGCAGCACCATAAATATCACGGCCGTATGCGATAATAGGAAGAACTTCCTCCCCCGGCTCGTAAAGGATATAATTTTCTGTTATCTTGTCACTTAAATTGGAATTCCAAAATACACCATTTGCTAAAACTGCCTCTTCTGCGATATTTAATGACTTACTATGCAACAGCTCTCCCAAAGTTGCTGCAAAAGCAGTCGATCCGGAAATCGGGCTCAGCAGCAATACTGCCGCCAATAATCCGGAAATCCACCTTCTTGTGAATTTCCCCTTGCATTTTTTCATAATCTCTTCTCCCTTATTGTCTTCCTTCTACGCCAAATTTTCTATTTGATCGTATAGCCCCCTTTGACCATTACATAAATATCACTTTCCGCACTGATCCCTCTGCCATCATTCTTTGGTACGACAAGCAGATGATTTTTGCCGACCGACGCCCCCCCCATCAACTCGGTTGCCGCAGTAAGGTCGGAAAGTCCGTTTACTCCGTTGTCCACAGCCTTGGCTGTACCGCTGCGAAGGATAAGCTCAGTTCCTTCTTCCCCAATGAGTTTCTTTCCCTTTTCAATGGAAAGGACTTTAAAGGTATCAGAGGAGGTACTGCTCGCCTTGAGGGCTGCGATCTGTGCATCAACATAGCTTTTGCTTACAACAGGGTCGCCGGCCGATCCAGGATCTGAAGTATCCGCCCACACAGCAACGGTAGCCGCCAGCAAAATCAGAAGCAATCCCGTTAATATGATCCTTTTTCTTTTCATAATCAATTCTCCTTATGCCTTTTGGTATTCTTTACAGCAGATACGACGATTTGCTGCGGTTTGCGTTTTCCACCATGTTCCTGAAGAATTTTTTTAAGCGCAAGAGCAGTCGTCGAGGTAAGATCTCCCGCAGTCAATCCATATTCTCCGAGAGCATCGGCGGCAAGATCTCCTGCCATGCCATGAACATACACACCGGCACTCGCCGCATCAAAACAAGTCATCCCCTGTGCGCAAAACGAACCGATAATTCCCGAAAGGACATCTCCGCATCCTCCGGTTGCCATACCTGGATTCCCGGTCGTATTCATCCGGATGTCTCCATAAGAGTTTGCGATGATCGTGCCCTTCCCTTTGAGCACAACAACAGCTCCTGTTTTATCCGCAAGTTTAAGTGCCGCTCCTGCTCTGTCCTTTGCAATGTCCTCGCTCGAGCAGGAGAGCAAACGAGCTGCTTCTCCAGGATGAGGGGTAATGATCAGGCGATCACGGACCGCTTTCAAGGTTTCAAAGAGATCTTCCTTCGCAATGATATTGAGCGCATCTGCATCGATCACGATCGCTTTGCATTCACTTTCTATAATCATTTCGAGCAATGCACGATTTTCCTTATCCATGCCGAGTCCCGGTCCGATCACGATCGCCTGGTATTCTTTCAAGCTCTCTTTTGTAAGATTTCGGGAAACACAGGTTGCCTCGATTACAGAGGATTGTATGATCGTAAGCAGATCATCAGGCACAGAAACTCTTACAAGTCCGACACCGCTGCGCAACGCGCTTCTCGCACAGAGCACTGCAGCACCGGCCATTCCGCGGCTGCCTGCAACAATGAGTATCCGTCCGCAGTCACCTTTGTGAAAATCGGCGGGCCTTTTTCGAATGAGTCTATCAACATAGGGTCTATCGATTAGACGAAGATTTTTCATAATCGTTCCTTTCGTCTGCAACTTTTTTTGTTATTTTTTGTAAAAAATATTCAATCACTACTATTTTTCATTCTATATGTTTTCCTCGGCTTCGTAAAGAAGCTTCCTGCGAACGTAAAGAACTTGTCACATATTTTTCGAAAGTCTTGCATTACTTTTCTGTTTTAGTTATAATTTTTTATTATAATATGTAGAATAAATTCAGCAAAAGGCAGTTTTTCAAATGATTTTCTGTCTTTTCGTTTTAGATGAGCTAGTTTGGATTTTGTGCATCTTAAAAAAGCAGAAGGAGGTACAGACCCATGGAATATGAACTCGATAAAAAAACAGATGAAGCCATCCTCCAAATCGTAGATTTGCTGCGTGAAAAACAATATGTGAGAGCGCGTGAGATCCTTTTGGATTTCAACGCCGTCGATATTGCAGAAATACTTGAAGAAGTCATTGCAGATCTCGGGATCGAAAAAAGCATTGTGATCTTTCGGACTCTTCCGAAGGATATTTCTGTTGATGTCTTTTCATACCTTGATACCGATGAACAGCTCGACATCATTAATGGCATCACGGATAAAGAGCTTCACTACATTATAGATGAGCTTGCTTTCGATGATATGATCGACGTTCTCGAGGAACTGCCGGCAAACATCGTTGACAAGATCCTTGAAAAATCGACAAAAGAGGAACGCAAACAGATCAACACGTTTTTGAATTATCCGGAAAACAGCGCCGGGAGTTTGATGACTCCAGAATACATCAGTCTTGATAAAGAAATGAGCGTCGGAGATGCTCTTGCACACATCAAGAAGGAAGGTATGGATAGTGAAACCGTCTATACCTGTTACGTCAAAGATAAAGGCCGAAAACTATTTGGCATCGTCTCACTTCGTACACTTGTCATTTCAGATGCTCACATTGCCATCCAAGATATCATGCATACGGACTATGTATCCGCCAATGTTTTTGATGATCAGGAAAATGTATCGAATTTATTTAAAAAATATGGTTTTTTGGCATTACCTGTAGTTGATAAGGAAAACAGGCTTGTTGGTATCATCACATTCGATGATATTCTGGAAATCATGGAAGAAGAGGTCACCGAAGATTTTCAAAAAATGGCCGGTCTTGCAGCTTCGACTGAAGAGTACCTTGATACAAGTGTATTTCGTCATGTAAGGAACCGCTTTCCCTGGCTGCTTTTTCTCATGGTTTCCTCGATGGTCACCGGTCTTATCATTAGCCATTTTGAAGTACTTCTCGCCGACGTGATCGTTCTGGTCTCCTATATGCCTATGCTGATGGGAACCGGCGGCAACTCAGGATCGCAATCCGCAACGTTGATCATTCGTGGTATGGCTGTCGGAGATATCGAACTCCGTGACGCACCACTTGTATTATGGAAAGAAGCCCGAGTCAGTTTTACGATCGGCCTTGTTTTGAGCCTTCTCAATTTTGCAAAAATCATCTTTATTGACCGGCAAAGCCCACTGATCGGTCTGACCGTCTGCTGCTCCATGCTGATCGTTGTCACTCTGGCGAAGGTCATCGGCGGACTTCTTCCTATGCTTGCAAAAAAGCTTTCCATCGATCCTGCCCTAATGGCAAGCCCCATGATCGCATCCATGACGGACATGCTATCTGTTATAACCTATTTTTCACTTGCGACACTTATTCTTGGTTTGTAATCGGAGGTTTAAAAATGGATCACTATATGATTGAAAAAACAATGGAAAATTTGAAGCGAAATGGCTTTCAAGTCCGCTTCTTTGCAAAGAAAGAAGATGCTTTAAAATCAATTTGCGAGGAGATCCCCTCCTCTGCGTCTATCGGCTTCGGCGGTTCGATGACCGTTGACGGGATGGGCATTTATCAAGCACTAAAAGCACAGGGGAATCCTGTTTTTTGGCACTGGCACGCAGCAGAAGGCGAAAATCGCAAAGATATCCTGCGAGCTGCAGCTTCTGCGGATATCTATTTCAGTGGGATCAATGCAATCACAGAGGAGGGAAGTCTGGTCGATATCGACGGTACCGGGAACCGCCTTTCCGGGATCCTTTTCGGCCATGAAAAGGTCATTCTTGTTTCCGGAGTCAACAAAATCGTTCGAAATTATGAAGAGGCGATCCTTCGGATCAAAAACCAAGCCTGTGGACCCAATGCCCGTCGGCTCGGAAGGAAAACACCTTGTGCTGAAACAGGAAAATGCATGAACTGCAATTCTCCTGATCGCATTTGCATGGCTACTTTAATTATCGACCGTCAACCGGGCGGCGTTCCGATCGAGATTTTCCTGATCAACGAATCCCTCGGTTATTGATTTTATTCTATATAAAAGCACTGATTTCTCTACTGGGGTCGAAATTTACAAGAAAAAGATCTTCGCATCCATAAAGTCCTGTAACTGTTCCATTGCAATGGAAGCAAGCTTCTTGCGCAGCCTTTCGGACGTGCTTTGAAAGGCTATTTTTCTGAATATTGAAACTTCTTAGCGATTATTGACAAAAAGTTCTCAATATGCTATCGTGAGAACTACAAGATGTTACCACTAGTTTTACCATTAATTTCATTCTAATGCGAAAAGAGGAGATAAAATGACAGACTTGACAAAACAGTATCTTGAAACCGTAAAGAAGAGAAATCCCGGCGAAGCTGAATTCCATCAGTGCGTCGAAGAAATTCTTGTTTCTCTCGAACCGGTTCTTGCGAAGTATCCCGAATATGTTGAAACCGGCGTTATGGACAGATTGCTCGAGCCGGACAGACAGATCATGTTCAAAGTTCCTTGGGTTGATGATGCTGGCAAACAGCACGTTAACAGAGGTTTCAGAGTTCAGTTCAACGATGCTCTCGGCCCCTACAAAGGCGGACTCCGTTTCCACCCCACAGTATATATCGGAATCGTTAAGTTCCTCGGCTTTGAGCAGATCTTCAAGAACAGCTTGACCACACTGCCCATCGGCGGCGGCAAGGGCGGATCTGACTTTGACCCCAGAGGGAAG
>CAZKCB010000174.1:4137-4981 GCA_964550965.1 uncultured Oscillospiraceae bacterium | reverse complement strand
TGATGTCAATTTCTTTTCGCCAGTTTTCAAGTGTATTTTTCATATTATAGATTTCTACCCCATATTAAGAATATAAAGTTTGAAGTTTGCTCTATCAGTAAATATAATAGTAGTGTATACAAGAAACGGATTTTTTAAGGATCCCCGGAAAAAAGAGGAGGGCGCGTTTTCATATTGAAATAAGAAAAACGCGGGAAAGGAACAGCAGCGATTGGAAACCTTGGGAATTGAGGAACTGAGAATAAAAATCGATGAAGACCTGGATGGAAAGGAGTTATTCGGTAATCTTGACTTGAATCTGAAGATCGTATGCGATCATTACAATGTAGAGATCGTTCAGAGACACGATGAAATCGTCATTCGAGGGGAAGACGCCGAACACGCCGCAGAAGTGATCGATGAAATGATTTCGATCATAAATGCGGGAGAAACTCTCGATGCACAAAAAGGCAATTACGTCAGAAGTTTTAAAGAAAAAGGCCTTTCTTATAAAGAAAGCAACGTGAACCGAGACGTGATCTGTTTCACCCACAGAGGAAAACCCGTCAAACCAAAGACAATGGGACAGACAGCCTATGCAAAAGCGATCAAACAAGCCGATATGGTTTTCGGTATTGGACCTGCAGGTACCGGAAAAACATACATTGCCGTAGCGATGGCAGTCAATGCCTTTAAAAATAAAGAGGTCGAGAAGATCATACTTGCAAGACCTGCGGTAGAAGCCGGAGAACGATTGGGGTTTCTTCCGGGAGACTTGCAGGAAAAAGTAGATCCTTATCTAAGACCCCTATATGATGCACTATATGATATACTGGGAAGAGACAGTACCTTGCGTCTGAAAGAG
>CAZKCB010000174.1:0-4127 GCA_964550965.1 uncultured Oscillospiraceae bacterium | reverse complement strand
GCGATGGTGTCGGTGCGCGGCCGCTCTTCCTTGTTCGCCCTCTCCGCCGGAGCGGGGGCGGGAGTGGGAGCCGGAGCGGGCGTGCCCGACGGCCTCGTGTCCGAGCGCGCCGGCGTCGGCGTCGAATGCGAGGGACGACCGGACATCGGCGCGGTCGTCGACTTCACACGCTTCGTCGTGTTGGTGCCGCCGCCTGCGGAGCGGAAGAGCGAGAGGCGATCGAGGTCGTTCCTCTGGCCTACATGCGAGGAAGAACACTCGATAACTCCTTTATCATTCTTGATGAAGCACAAAACACAACAAGAGAACAGATGAAAATGTTTCTTACCCGACTCGGATTTGGCTCAAAAACGGTCGTGACCGGAGACATCACGCAGATCGATCTTCCCAAAGGAAAGGGCTCCGGTTTGATCGAAGCCGCAAGGATACTCGAAGGAACCGCAGACATCGAATTTTGCTATCTGAAGGATGCAGATGTCGTAAGGCATCCCTTGGTGCGAAAGATCATCAACGCCTATGAACGCTATGAAAAAGAACACCCCGTAAACGACGAATAAAACGTTATGCGTCGAAACTATGATGATTTCAGTTCACTATCGATTTGCGAGGCAAGTCGAATGAGCGAAGAGGAGAAGGAACACTATGGAAATTGTATTCAGTGAAGAACGGATGCCGGGACAGCCTATCGTCGACCTTATGCAGAAAGCCGGAACGCTTTGTGTAGAAGCGGAGGGTGTCGATTCTGACCGAACCACTGTCTCCGTAACTTTTGTCAGCAATGAGGAGATCCGTGAACTGAACAAAGTTTATCGATCAGTCGATTCGGTGACCGATGTGCTTTCCTTTCCTCAATATGAGGATCTTTCCGAAATACCGGACGAAGGAGAGATTTGTCTCGGGGACGTTGTGATCTGCACGGAGCAGGCTTTGCTTCAGGCGGATGAGTACGGCCATTCAAAAGATCGTGAGCTTGTATATCTCTTTGTTCACAGTATCTGTCACCTCCTCGGCTACGACCATATGGAGGAAGCCGATAAGGAAGAAATGAGAAAACTGGAAGAAGAAATCATGCAAAAACTCGATCTGGAAAGGTAATGAGAATCATGGATGACAAAGAACTATTCCTTCTTGCAAAAAAAATGCTTCCGCTTGCCTACGCTCCGTTTTCAAAATTCCATGTGGGTGCGGCACTGCTTGCAAAAGACGGCCAGGTCTTCACAGGAGTCAATGTCGAAAACTCTTCTTATGGAGCAACGATCTGTGCGGAGCGGACTGCTTTTGTAAAAGCCATTTCGGAAGGAGCACGCGATTTCGCGGCTATTGCTATCGCTTCAAGCGGCGGCGAGGCCTTGCCGTGCGGCATTTGTCGTCAGTTTATGTATGAATTCAATGACGAACTTAAGGTGATCACCGGAGACGATGAAAACCATTTACATGTACAAAGCTTAAAAGAACTTCTCCCGGGAGGCTTTCGCTTAAGGGAAAAATAAAGAAAGGAAAAGCAAGAGGACGCTGTACTGCCAGTCTTGCAAGAATAAAATGAAATCCGGATTTATTGGAATCGTCGGGCGGCCTAATGTGGGGAAATCAACACTCTTAAATGCAATACTCGGAGAGAAGATCGCGATCACGACAGACAAGCCACAAACAACAAGAAACAGCATTCGGGGGATCTATACAAGACTTGACGGAGCCGATGGAGGCTGCCAGATGGTCTTTATCGATACGCCGGGAATACATAAGCCGAAAAACAAATTAGGCGCTTATATGACAGATATGGCACTCGGTACGCTCAAAGAAGTGGATGTGATCCTTTTTCTTGTAGACAGTGCTTTGTCGGAAGGTCCCGGAGATCCTTATATCGTTGAGCTCCTAAAGCAGACAGAAACGCCGAAAATACTTATCATAAACAAGATCGATCTGCTTGAGCCGGATTATTTCCGTGCGATGTACGAGCAATATGAAGCCCTAGGTGTCTTCGAATCGATCTACGGTGTTTCAGCACTTGAGGGAAAAAACGTGCCCGCGCTGCTTGAAAAGCTTGAAAGCATTATGGAAGAAGGGCCGATGTACTTCCCTGACTATATGGTGACCGATCATCCGGAACGCTTTATTGTGAGCGAGCTGATTCGGGAAAAGGTTCTTCTGTATCTTGAAGATGAGGTTCCGCATGGCGTAGCCGTGGAAATCGAAAGCTACAGTGAAGAACCAAAGATCACGAAGATCGGTGCAGTGATCTACTGCGAAAAGAAATCACATAAAGGCATTATTATAGGAAAAGAAGGAAAAAAACTGAAAGGCATTGGGAAAAGCGCACGCCTTGAAATTGAAGGCCTGCTTGGCACCAAGGTGTTTCTCGAAATTTGGGTCAAGGTCCGTGAAAATTGGAGAAACAGCGATTTTGCCATCTCAGATCTGGGGTATAAGAAAGAATGAGCAATCGATGATTACAGAGTCGGAAGGTATCGTTCTTAAGCAAGTCAAAACCGTAGGCGGGCGAAGAATGATCGTTCTTTTATCAAAGCGCTTCGGAAAGATCAGCGCCGGAACATCTATCGACGAGAAAGGGAAAAACCGTGCAGCTCTTGCTTTGCGGCCTTTTACTTACGGAAAGTATGAACTCTATAAAAATGCAGACAACTACAATTTGAATTCCGGTGAAACGATCGCAAGCCATTATGGGATCGGCGGTGATGTTGACAAATATATGGCAGCATCCTATGTCATGGAATTCACAGATAAGCTCGCACCCGAGGATATGAGTTGTCCGGAGCTTTTTCTCCTTTTATCGGGTTTTCTCGATATCATCGAGCGTCGGACTAAGAAATTCGGCATTCTCGTGATCGCTTATATCATCAAAGCATTAAAAATTTCAGGCAATGCTCCCGCACTTGACGGATGTGTCCTTTGCGGCAAAATAGAAGATTTAAAAAGCATTGATATTTCTGAAGGAGGGGTTCTTTGCGGTGAATGCAGAAAGTCTTCAAAGGCGAATGAACGATTGATTTATGATGTAGAGTTTGATATAGTTAATGCGTTAAGGTATCTCGCGGACCATCCGCTTTATAAGCTGGAACGTCTGGCCTTAGACGATAAAACACTTGAACAGCTCTGGAAGATAATGAAGTCCTACTTGGCCTATCATTTAGAGATCAGTGGGCTAAAGAGTGAGGAATTCCTGTAAATCATTGCAAAAAGTTATCACAGTCAATGAGTAAAAAGGAGAAAGGGGTATCACTATGGAAATCACATTAGAAAAAATCGAGCTTGTAAAGGATAGAACCGGAGTCAGCTACAAAGAAGCAAAAGAAGCTTTGGAAGAGGCCGAAGGCAGTGTTGTTGACGCAATCATAAGCATCGAAGAATTGATCGACATCAAAGCAAAGAGCAGACTCGGAGAGCAAAGCGCCCAGATCCTTGATAAGATCAAAGCTGCTGTCACAAAGGGAAATGTCTCGAAAGTGATCGTAAAAAAAGATGACGAAGTTCTCCTGAACCTTCCGGTCAATATCGGCATCATCGGAACCGTGTTGGCTCCCTGGGCTGCTGTGGCAGGCGTGATCGCTGTTTTCGGAACGAAATGCAAAGTCGAGCTTATTAAAGAAAACGGAGAAATCGTTGAAGTCAGCGACATTGCGACGGATAAGTTCGAAGGCGTTCTCGAAAAAGGATCCATCCTTGCCGATGAAGTAAAAAATAAAAGCTTCGATGTTTTTGACAGTGTAAAAACCAAAGCAGAAGAAGCAATGAGCAAAGTGAAAAAAGAAGAAGAATTTGAATGTGCATGCGGCAGCGACAAAGAATGCGATGAGACATGCAGCTGCGGGTGCACCTGCGAACCTACTGAAGAGAAAGAAGTATAAAGAAAAAAAGCAAGTATCAGCAAAATAAAATCAACAAAATATTATGAGATGGAGTTAACGTTAAGAGTATGAGCAAAGAGTTTTCATTGGATATCATTGTGGCCCTGGCAAAATCCAGAGGCTTTGTTTTCCCGGGTTCGGAAATATACGGAGGTCTTGCAAACACGTGGGACTATGGTCCGATCGGCGTCGAACTGAAAAATAATGTAAATAAAGCCTGGTGGAAGAAAATCATTCAGGAATCAAGGTATAATGTCAGTCTTG
>CAZKCB010000173.1:0-4983 GCA_964550965.1 uncultured Oscillospiraceae bacterium | reverse complement strand
TCGAGAAAGGCCTCGTAAATCTTTTTATGTTCCTCAAGCACCTCATCCAATCGACCATCCAGATATCTGTTATTGGTCTTTGTCTGCTTGATAGAAAACTGATAGTCGGAAAGAGTATGAGCCAGCATCCTGTTTTTTGCGGCCTCATAGATCAGCTCGACAAAACGCATGTTGATATTGAGCATTTTGTCCGCGTCTTTTTTCAGGGTATAGAACTCCATGAATTCATAGGCTTCTTCGAGCTTTTCCATTTCTTCCTTGGTGATCCGTTCGATCGCCCATCTGACAGCTCTGATTTCAAAGGCTTTTCGCATTTCGCAAAGATCCTTCAGGTCACGCGCAGAAAGACCGACAATAAAAGCTCCCCGATTCGGGATCGTCCGCAGCAGCCCTTCAAGCTCCAATTGACGAAACGCCTCTCGGACCGGTGTACGCGAAACTCCATAAAGATCACAGACCTGCTGCTCCGAAAGCTTGTCTCCGCTTCTGAGCTTTCCAGTCAGAATGTCTTTTCGAAGTTCCGAAAAGAGGTTATCAGATAATGACGCGCCAAGGCCTTTGGAGCCAACAGCATCTTGTATCATTATTTCATCCCATCCACTTTCTCAAGGATATAATCAGCAAAAGCAGCGCTTGTCGCTCCGTCCGGACGTCCGGTGAGGACGAGTTTGCGCTCGGTCAGCGTGCATATTTCAAGTGCGGAATAGAGCTTGTCCGCTTCCTTCTGATAGCCGATATGGGACAACAGCATTGCGCCCGCACGAATTACACTGCAGGGATCTGCATAGATGTCTCTTCCCTCTTCAACCATACGCGGAGCAGATCCGTGGATCGCTTCAAACATGGAATATTTCGTTCCGAGATTCGCGCTTCCTGCGGTTCCGACTCCACCCTGGAATTCGGCGGCTTCATCTGTAAGGATATCTCCGTAAAGGTTCGGCAGGATCAGAACTTCGAACTGTCCTCTGCGCTTTTCGTCTATGAGCTTTGCAGTCATGATATCGATGTACCAGTCATCTGTCTCGATTTCAGGATATTCCGCTCCGATCCGTTTGCAGACGTCGAGGAATTTTCCATCCGTTGTTTTTACAACATTTGCTTTTGTTACGATCGTAACTCTCTTTTTTCCGTTCTTTCTTGCGTATTCGTAAGCAAGACGAGCGATCCGCTCGGTTCCCTGCGTCGTGATGACACGGAAATCGACAGCAAGATCCTCCGTCACATTGACGCCTCTGCTGCCCATAGCATAAAGGCACTCTGTGTTTTCACGGAAGAAGGTCCAGTCGATGCCTTTTTCCGGTACCTTGACCGGTCTGACGTTTGCAAAGAGATCAAGCTCTTTTCTCATGGCAACGTTTGCACTTTCAACGTTGGCCCAAACGTCACCCTTACGAGGGGTCGTGGTCGGTCCTTTTAAAAGGACATCGCATTTTTTCATTTCGACAACGATATCATCCGGCAGCGCTTTGCCGACTGCGGCGCGGTTTTCGATGGTGCAGCCATCGATCGTGCGGAATTCTACTTTGCCTTTCCGCACTTCATCGGCCAGAAGCGATTCCAACACTCTTCTTGCCTGTGCTGTGATCGCGGGGCCGATGCCGTCGCCGCCGATGACACCGATGACGATCTTGTCCAAACTCTGGTAATCCGTAAATTCCTGCCCTTGTTTGAGTCTTTCGATCCTTGCAAGCTGTTCTGTTACGATTTTTTCAAATGCTTCTAAATAATCCTTCATTAGTCGTTGCTCCTTATCTTATTGATCTTTCCTCCGGCCCGAAGCATTCCGATCTCGAGCTCTGAGAAATTGCCTATTGTTTTATATTCTTTTCCGCTTTGTTTGTCCTTTACTATGATGCTGTCGTTTGCGACCTGCTCCGCTGCATTTTCGATCACAAGATCGGCGCCGAGGGCAAATGTGTCATAGTCTGCCGGATTCTCAAACACAAGAGGAATGATGCCGCTGTTGATGAGATTCGAACGATGGATCCTTGCAAACGATTTTGCAATGACGACGCGGATCCCAAGATAAAGCGGTGCCAAAGCAGCATGTTCTCTGCTGCTTCCCTGTCCGTAGTTGCTGCCGCCGATGATCACACCGTTTCCTGCTTCTTTGCAGCGAGCCGGGAATCCCTTGTCGATCGCTTCAAAGCAGAAGTTCGAAAGGTGTGGAACATTCGAGCGGTAGGGCAGCAAACGCGAATCAGAAGGCATGATATCGTCTGTTGTGATATTGTCTCCGGCAACAAGTACGATCTTTGCGGAAAGATCTCCTGTGAGCTTTACATTAAGCGGGAAAGGCTTGATGTTCGGTCCCATAACGACCGGAGTATCTGCTTTCTTCGCACCCTTCGGGTAAACGATATAATTATCTCTTGGTACGAAATTTTCTTCTTTGATCTTTTCAAGAACGACTCCGGCTTTCTTTCCGTCGGTGAACCCACCGGTCACAGCCGATAATGCTGCGGTTTCGGGGCTTACCAGATAGACGTCTGCATCTGCAGTACCGCTTCTGCCTTTGAAGTTTCTGTTGAATGTACGAAGTGAAACACCTGCAGATCTCGGCGACTGTCCCATTCCGATGCAGGGACCGCAGGCACATTCGATTATCCTTGCTCCCGCGTCGATCATATCCGCAAGTGCACCGTTCTCAGCAAGCTTTGAAAGGATCCTGCTCGATCCCGGGGAAATGACAAGACTCACGTCTTCATTCACTTTTTTGCCTTTCAAGATCGCGGCGACTTTCATCAAATCTGTATAGGATGAATTCGTGCAGCTTCCGATCGCTACCTGATCGATTTTGATTTCACCGATTTCAGATACAGAGGCGACATTGTCCGGGCTGTGCGGCTTTGCTGCAAGCGGCACAAGCGTCGAAAGGTCGACTTTGAGCAGCTGATCATAGACGGCGTCTGCGTCTGCGGAAAGCGGACGATAAGCATCTGGTCTTCCCTGGGAAGCCAGAAAGCTCTTTGTATTTTCATCACTGGGGAATACCGAGGTGGTTGCGCCAAGCTCTGCACCCATATTTGTGATCGTCGCACGGTCTGTAACAGATAAAGACGCTACACCATCGCCAAAATATTCGACGATCTTTCCAACTCCGCCTTTGACCGTCAGTTCCTTGAGAACATGAAGGATCACATCCTTTGCGGATACGAAAGAGGGCAGCTTTCCGCTGAGCTCCACGCCGATGATTTCGGGAACCGTGAGACTGTAAATGCCCTGTGCCATAGCAAGAGCAACGTCAAGACCGCCCGCACCGATCGCGATCATGCCAAGACCGCCGCCCGTCGGGGTATGGCTGTCAGAGCCAAGAAGGGTTTTTCCCGGTGCTCCGAAGTTTTCAAGGTGAAGCTGGTGACAGATCCCGTTTCCGGGTTTCGAAAAGAGTACTCCATGACGTTTTGCGACGCTCTTGATGAACTCATGGTCATCGGCATTCTCAAATCCGGTCTGAAGAGTGTTATGGTCGATATAAGCCACGGAAAGCTCCGTCTTGATGCTTTCCACATCCATTGCTTCAAGCTGCAGATAAACCATTGTTCCGGTCGAATCCTGCGTAAGAGTCTGATCGATTTTTATGGTGATTTCTTCACCCGGTGTAAGATTACCGCTGATCAGGTGCTCTTCCAAAATTTTATAGGCCAGTGTTCCTTTCATAGTTCCGTTCCTTTCCAAAGCTTTCACTTCGCCCTCTATTTGCGATGCAAATCGGGCAAATCGCGAATGTATTTATGTATACAATTATACAGGAAAGGTCAACGGAGTCAAGCCGCATAAAGAAGATTGCCACTAAAAAAGGTAAGGATCTCTGGCTGATCCCTACCTTTTTTCAGATTGTCTTTGAGCCGGAGACTTTTACTCCCTCATTTAGGGGTATGCTTGATTTCAATCGAATAAGTCATGCTGGCCGAAGCACTGCCCTCCTCCGGATAGGAAACCGTATTTGTTTTTGTAAAGCTCTCTTTTCCCATGATGGCATTTTTGTTCTCGAAGGGCACTTCAAAAATATACCCTCCGGATTCTGCTTTATATTCCGAAATGAGCTTTTCCGCCAGAAAATTGACAAAGCTGTACTCGTCGGATGACTTCTCGTCAAGCTTTGGATTGTACCAGACTTCCGTTTCGGCGCCGATGGTATTTACCCATACTTTTACATTTTTGCTGTCGCAGGGAGAAAAATCAACAAACTTGTTCTCAACGGTGTATTGATTTGGGAAATCGATCCTAGTCACTCCCGGTCCGCTGTGGGTATAGGTGAGGTATTTACCGTTCCCCTTTCCTCTGTAAGGATTTTGATTGTCTTCATCCAGGAAAACAACCTTCGTTTTCCCTTCGAGAGTCATTCTCTGTTCCGCAATTCCCGCATATACCGAAACCTCATATTTCACTTCAAAAGTCATGGCTTTTTTCAATTTTTCCATGTATTTCTTTGTGAATTCCGAAGAAGCCGAATAATCGGATGACAGGATTGCGCTGCCTTTCACCAGAGCAATGGCAGGGCCCAATGCTTTATAGTCATGCTCCTCTTTGATTTTTCGAAGCTCTTCATCGGCAGCCCGAGCCATCCATGCAGAGAAAGTTTCCATATAGCCCGGTGGGATTTCCATTCCCAAAGCACCCATTTCTTTAAGCACTTTGAATGTGAGATTCATGACAGGTATGAGTTTTTCATTGTCATTTTGATAGGTGCGTATCAATTTATCCGCTTTTTTTAAATCACGTTCCAAAAGCAAACGGGCATAATAGAAGGCATCCGTTTCTCCGCCAGGCTGCGCGACCTGCTTCCCAGCTCCAAGCAACTTCGCCGCAAGCTGGAATTCAGGGTCGACCACACTTTGTATGTATGCGTCCAGCCTCCGGTTCCTGCTTTGAGAACCGTTTTCTTCGTCCTGACATTCAAAGGTATAGTCCTCCTGGATCGGCGGTGCCGTGACAGCGGTTTTTAAAAACGCTTTTACTTCTTCCAGAACGCTTTTATAG
>CAZKCB010000172.1:0-5156 GCA_964550965.1 uncultured Oscillospiraceae bacterium | reverse complement strand
CTGTTTCCCGATATAATAATTTTCTTCTTCCAAAATGTTTTTGACGGTCTGATAAGCCATTTCCGGAAAGTTGTTTTCTCTGCTCAAATGCGCCAAAAGGATATTTCTTTCTTTTTGGCGTTCTGAAAACAGCCTGACGAGAGTATGTGCGGCCGTCTCATTTGACAGATGGCCTGTTTCTCCCAGGATCCTCTGCTTGAGAAACCACGGATATCTGCCGATTTTCAGCATGTTGACATCGTGATTGGCCTCAAGGATCAAAAGATCCGCATCAAGAACTTCGCCGATGACATCTTCTGGAATATACCCCGTATCCGTCACGATACTCACCTGTCTTCCTTCGGAATAAAAGGAATAGCCGACAGGATCGGCTGCATCATGGGAAACCGAAAACGGTTTGACAAGAATGCTTCCGAGTTGAAAGGCTTCTCCGTTTTGAAAATGCTTTCTTCGTTCTGGCTGAACTTCAACGTCGATCGCCGCCCAGGTCCCTTCATTTGCAAAGACATCCATTTCGGCTGTCTTTTTTACCAGGGTTTTCAGGCTGCGGATATGGTCACTGTGCTCGTGCGTCAGAAGAAGTGCCCGAAGATCTTCTTTCGGTGTTCCGGTCTGTTCCAGTCCTTCAAGGATCTTTTTCGCGCTGATTCCGGCATCAACAAGAAGTGCGGTCTCCCCCGACCTCACTAAATAACAGTTTCCGGTGCTCCCGCTTGAAAAGGAACAAAAGCTAAAACCCATTTTTATCTGCCTTTCTTCTGCATTATGGCAAAGAATTGTGAACGCCTTGTGATCATTTTTTGTGTTTCTGCTAATAATTTTTTGCGTCGTCCTATTCGACATAGGCGGAAACGTATTTTATCTGCCCGCCGTTGTATGTGATCTTCCATGTCGGAAATGCGGTGTCTGAGATCGTACTGTCGCCGCCGTATGCGGTTGAATCGATCCAGTAAACCATTTCGATGCCTTCTACGGTGATTTTTTCAGATCTGTTTTTGTCACCCATAAGGCTTATCAATGCGCCCGAAGCAGATACTGTGGCTTTTTCCATGCGGCCGAGACCGATCGGGGTGAACCACTGCCTGTCAAATTCTGAAATCACGCCGTTTTCTATAACGCAAATCATATAGCTTTCTTCGATCCGACGATTTTCATATTCGTTTCGATAAGTGATTATAACACGATCGCCCTCTTCTTCATATGAATCAAAAACCACATTGTCTGTCCATATCCCACAGTTTTTTATGAAATCCCGGGTTATTTTGATCATATTTTTTTTGTTGCGATGTTCCGGCGGAAGCGGCGTCTGCTCTCCGATCTTTTTATTGAGAAAGCTTGTCTCCAGCCTGTCATTTTTTACATTGAGAACCGACATATCCTCATGTTTCAGAGGCACTTCGGTTTCGACAATGATATTTTTTTCTGCAAGCAGCGTGATCGTTTCTTCCTGTATCTTGGACTCGTCCGCAGTATCTTCGGCTTTGAGGACAACAAACATCAAAATCAGGAAAAGATTCGCCACGACAAGCGCCGCAACCATGATCGTTTTTGCTTTTGTCCAATCCATAACGATTCCTCCTATACTGCGCCGATCTTATTGTGACCTAAAGGGATTGCTTCAAATAGATCGAAGTAGATCTCCATGTCGTCGATGATGATGACCCAGGCCGGCTGGAGTTCTAGGGAGGCACTGCCATCGGTCGGATCTTGCCTCACATAACCGAGCTTCACCTGATCGATCAGCTCAGAAACCTCATCAAACAAGGCATCGCCTTCTGCCTGCTTAAACGTATAGCCCTCCGAGCGAAGCAGGGAATAGAGGTAATTATAATTTTGCGCAAGCATATTGACGGGTGAAAAGGTTTCTCTCTCTTCCCAGAATTGCGAATCCTCAGGGATAAAAGCGTTGATCAGATTTCGCTTATAGGAAGTCACCTGTCCATTAAGGATCTCGACGGTGAGTATATCTCCGCTTTCATAGAAAAGATCTTCTCCGTTGGTTTTTATGCCGAAAACAAAGCGGTATCCCGTTTTTTTATCTTGTTTGACCGTCTCCGAATATCTTAAGTACGGAGCCAACGCTTGCCCCTCGAAGGGCTCCCAGCCACCGTGCGCGGACACGAATTCCAAACCTGTGTTCAGCGCCTCAAAATAGGTCTGCTCATCTCCTCCGGTTCCGCTTTCTTCCTTGTATTCTATACTTCCTTCAGGAAAAACGGTAAGTACCTTTTGCCCGTAACCATACATATAGATCAAAGTTCCTTTGCTTTCTTCTATTCGACGGACAAAATCGAGACTTTCTCCGAAAAATTTCTGTGCAAAATTCTTGATCTTTGATTCCTCGGTCCGGTCAAACTCGGCCGAATATTCAAGACTCTGCATTTTTGTGTAATAAGCAAGCGGCATGACGGTCTGGTTTGTGGTACCCAAAAACGTTCCTATTGGATAATAGGCAACATAATCTTCCTCCTCCACACTCGCAATAAGCGGTTCCAACGTATGCATGTTCTTTGCGGAAATGACCCGGTAGTATTGTTCTGTCGTTTCGTCGACCAGGAAAAGGCTTTCGGGGCTGCCTGCAGAATAGGCAAGCAGGGAAAAAGATTTGATCTGCGAGAAGCTTTGGTTTTTTGTGATCCTGTACTCTTGGCAAAACGAATCGAAAGGAAGGGAATAAAGAAAAGAAAAAGATACGGATCGAAATTGCATGATCTTCTCATACTGCTCTTTCGTGATGACTTCCAACGCAAGATCGTCGGAGTTGCTGAACTTACGCAAGGCAAGCATGCCCTGATTCCAGGAATCTGCGACATTATAGGCTACGGCAGTGGAAACGCCGGTGCCGAAATTGACTGTGACTTGCTGCGGCCTTATGACCTCTTCGGTAAGCGGAACGCGTTCGGCCTCCTCAGATATGATTTCGGAAAAATTGAAGGCCGGAAGTGTCGGGTTCTCCCAAAAAAAATATAATAGCAGCATTGCCGAAATAAACAATGCTACTATCAAAGCCGTTTTCATACTCTCTATATATTTCCCAGGCCCGCCCATGGTCTTATCAACCCTAGTTTCCAAAGATGTTCTTCAGGAAATTCTGTACCCATTGCAATGCAGCGGGTTGCGGCGATTGGAAAATCGCACTGCCTGTAACCGCCTTGTCGTCTTTTGCCATAACAACGATTCTGGTGCTTGTCGTCGCAACGACTTCATCTGCAGAATTCAATGTCTCTACTTTGACGCGATATACGCCGGGAGAAACATCTTCTATCTGTTTGTTGTAAAACTGCAGCGGTTTTGTTCCGCTGAATTTCTCCGGAGTCATGATCGAAACACTCGTAATGTCTTTTGATGTGAGTTTCGAAACATCTGTTTTCGCCGGATCGATAGAGACCAAAGTATCTCCTGATTTTTGTTGTTCTTCAAAAGCCGATACCTTGATCGTTTTGGGTGCGGTGAGCTTTATGGAAATAAGAAGGTTATCTCCGTACGTCGTCTCGGCCGGGCTGACGATCGTTACCGCAGAATCCGCTGCCGCAAAGGCACTTGCCGTGCCGCAAAGCATAATTGCGATCAATATCATTGCCATGATCCATTTCTTCACTTCGATCTCCTCCTCTCTGTTTTGTCCTTTTTTATGTGTTTTCTTCTGCCGGGAAAAGAATATCCTCCCCCATTTGTAACAACAGTATACCTTATCATTGTTACAGAAGTGTTACGCTCGATTTAAGATAGCTTTACAATTCAACTCTTCTAACGCATAATATGTTAATAAATCCTAAGCTTTTATACTGCTTTTTACAGGAGAGATCATGAATCATATCTGCATTTATACCGACGGAGCTTGCTCCGGCAACCAAAACGAGAGCAATGTCGGCGGATGGGGCGCGATCCTTGAATACAAGGAACACCGCAAAGAACTTTTCGGCGGCGAATTTGATACAACGAACAATAGGATGGAAATGACCGCCCTGCTTTCTGCCCTTGAAGCGCTCAAAAAAGAGGGTCAGACCATTTCGGTCTTTTCGGACAGTTCTTATCTGATGAATTGTTTTCGTGAAAAATGGTATGAAAACTGGAATAAGAACAATTGGCTGACGTCTAAAAAAACACCGGTTGAAAACCGAGACCTTTGGGAACGCTTGCTTGAGCAGATCGAACGTCATACTATTTCTTTTTTTCGTGTAAAAGGCCATGTGAACCTCAAAAGCCTACGGACCGATTTGTCCGGCCTATATAAAAAATTTGCGGAGTGGAACGGATCCTCTTTTTCTATGGAAGACTTTCTCTATGTGACGGAGCAGAACAATCGTGCCGATGCTCTTGCAAACCTTGGTATTGAACAGATCCGCTCGGGCCTGAAAACCTAGTCTCTTCTTTTGTTTTCTTTATAAACGTTACGATCTGTTAATATCTATAAAATATCTATCACCATGACAGCGATATCGTCCATCGATTCCTCGTCGGAAAACCGCTTTGCCGCAAGAATCAGGTTGCTCGCAAGCCACGCTCCGTCTCTTTTTGTGTTTGGGCCGATCACTTCCATCATTCCGGGAATCCCAAACTGCTTTTTCTTTTCCGAATTGTAGGCTTCGGAAAGGCCGTCGGTATATAAGAAAAGGCGATCGCCTTTTTCCATTTGCGCAGTTATGACTTCATGGTTTACTTCCTTTATTAGCGAGCAGATAGGCATCCCGGATACCTGGATCTCTGTCATTTTGCAGTTGTTTTTTCCACATTCTACCACAAGCGGAAGGCAATTGTGTCCGGCATTGATCATCGACAGACCTCTTGTCTTGATGTTGTATAGACCGCACAAGAGCGAGATGAATTGATCCTTCGGCACTTTCAGCTCATGATAGCTTTTGATCACCTCGTCCATCAGCCAGGTAAGATCCGCCGCACGTTCCTTCATCCCACGGATCTGTGTTCTGAGGAACATCGCGAGCATCGAGGCCTGAAGTCCGTGACCCGATACATCTGCGATATAGAAAAGAATGCGGTCTTCATCGATCCGTATGATATCATACAGATCTCCGCCCTGGTCATCGCTGGGGATATACGCAGAACTGACTTTCAGCGCATTCCAATAATTTTTGTTTTCCGGAAGAGTCAAACGCTGGATCTGTTTGAGAAAATCAGCTGCGTCCTTGAGCATCTTA
>CAZKCB010000171.1:0-5165 GCA_964550965.1 uncultured Oscillospiraceae bacterium | reverse complement strand
CAATTGTACAAATAAGCTAAACGATTTGAGACAAATAGGAGATCGAAATGAAAATACTAAGATATTTGTTGGTGTTTGTACCAATCAGTTTTATTGGAGAATACCTTGATTTCCCGCAGACATGGATGTTTCTTTTATCTGCATTGGCGATCATCCCACTGGCAGGTCTTATGGGAGAAGCAACCGAGGAGATTTCTTTTTATTCAGGCCCCCGGGTCGGAGGCTTTCTGAATGCAACCTTTGGAAATGCAACAGAACTGATCATTGCTTTTTTCGCAATGAAAGCAGGGCTTTTTGATGTGGTAAAGGCCTCTATTGCAGGCTCCGTCATAGGAAATGTTTTGCTCGTCCTGGGTCTGAGTATGCTTGCCGGCGGTTTGAAATACAAAACACAGCGCTTCAATCCGAAAACCCTTGATGTTTCGGCCAGCATGCTTTTGTTTGCGGTGATCGGACTTGTGATCCCTGCTGTTTTCACCCACACCGTGAAGCCCGAACTGCTGACTACAAGATATGAGGGACTTAGTGTGGTGGTTGCTGTGATAATGATAGCGATCTACATATTGAGCCTTTACTTCTCGTTTCATACCCACAAAGATCTTTATTTTGTCGAGCCGGAAGAAGAAAGCAAACCCAAATGGTCTTTGCGTAAAGCCATCATTGCGTTGATCGGTGCTACGATCCTGATTGGAATCGAGTCTGAATTTTTCGTCGGCGCAGTCGAGCCGATGTCAGAAACACTGGGATTGAGTGAGTTTTTCATTGGAATCATCTTAGTGCCGCTGATCGGTAATGCGGCGGAGCACAGTACGGCTGTTTTTATGGCTGTAAAGAACCGCATGGACGTCGCAATCGAAATTGCTTTAGGCTCGAGCTTACAGATGATTTTGTTCGTTACGCCGGTCCTCATCTTCTTGAGCTTGTTATTCTCACCAATGAGCATCATATTCAATACATTTGAACTCATCGCATTGATCTTTGCTGTTCTGATCGCAAACAAAGTCGCCGATGACGGAGAATCCAACTGGCTCGAAGGCGTGCAGCTTGTTGCCGTTTATGTCATCATTGCCGCATCGTTTTTTGTGATTTGATATGAGCATTTCTAATCCTCAAATACCCCAAGAACTTCTTTCGGTGCAAGACTTTTCTTCTTATGCCGAGGATTTTTTGCTGGAAGAGCTTTCGGTCTCTGAAATGAAAAACAGTGAAGCCGTGCTTGAAGGTGTGGATTTTCAGAAAATAGAAATCAGAAAAAGCATTTTTGAAAAGGGCAGCTTCCTCAATTGCAATTTTGAAAACGCGAGTTTTGTGGATGTCCTGTTTCAGTCCTGTGATTTATCAAACAGTAAATTTGCCGGAGCCTATTTTGAGCGCTGCCAGTTTATTTCCTGTAAATGCATCGGTGTCGATTTCCGCGACACGGTTATAAAGGATAGCACATTCAAACAATCAAAATTTCAGTATTCCTGTTTTGACAAAACAAAAATAACGGATGTTCTCTTTGAACAGATCGACTTTGCCGAAGCATCTATGATGGAAGCAAAATTGAAACGCTTCGAAGCAAACGGTTCCCGTTTTTTAAAAAACAACTTTTTTAAAACGATGCTTGCAGCAGTCGATTTTACGCATAATGAATTTGCCGCACCTATCGTATCCAACCCACCGGTCGAGCTCCGAGGAGCGATTGTCGATATGGTTCAAGCTTCTGAGTTGATTGCCCTTTGGGGGATCATTGTTAATCACAAATAAACGATCTGTTTTTTATAGAGAAATTAAGGATATGGAATAATGAAAAATTTATCTTACATCGTTAATGACATCAAGGGACTCAAATCCTATATAGCCTCTCCTGAAGTTCAAGGATATGCCGGAACTTCAAAAGCTATTTTGGTTCAGGTGTTTTCTTCTCAAACACATCAAAATGAACTGCAGAGCATAACGGAAGCAATATCCGCTAAACTGCCGACAGCGATCATCGCGGGATCAACGACCGTAGGCGAAATTGCCGAAGGTAAACTGCTCATAGGAACGACCGTGTTATCCTTTTCCTTTTTTGATGAAACAATGGTGACGCCTATTGCGGTAAATTGTGCCGGACTAAACGAAACAGAGATTGGGCAAAATTTGCTTCACAGCATTAACAAGCTCGGACCTGATGTGGCCGGGGTTCTTCTGTTTGCTACTCCCCAAAGCATCGATCTGGCAAAATTGTTTAAAGGTATGTCTGCGGAGGCCTTTTCGTTTCCGTTCTTTGGGGGCGGTGCAGGAGTATATGACTCGACTGAAACTTCGATGGTGTTTTGTGAGAAAGAGTATTTCCGGCAAGGTGTGATTGCGATCGTGTTTTTGAGCCGGGAATTGCACATCTATTCTAAAACCTATCTCGGATGGCGCCCGCTCAGCAAAGAAATGACTATTACCGAAAGCGAAGGCATGTTGGTCAAAAAAATTGATGGCGTTCCTGCTTTTGATATTTACAACCGCTATCTTAATATCCAGAATGACAAAGATTTTTTCTCAAATGTCCTTGAATTCCCACTTCTCCTAAAAAGGGACGGAGATATTATCGCTCGAGTGCCTTTTTCTGTCGATGAAAATGGAGTGATCGATTTTTTCGCTGATTTGGAAGTTGGAGAAAAATTTCATATAGGGTATGGCGATCCGGATACCATTGTTGAAAATTCAATACTGATCCAAAATGAAATGTCTGATTTCAAGCCCGATGCCATTTTCCTTTACACGTGTATTTGCCGACGCTTTTTAATGCAAAATGATGTCAACCTTGAGACTCGTCCTTTTGAACACATTGCGCCTACTGCGGGTTTTTATACATATGGTGAGTTTTACAGCCATGAAAATAAGATCCAATTGCTCAATTCAACTATGGTTGTAGTAGGTATGCGAGAAGGCGAAAAAGAAAACCGCAGGGTTCCTAGAAATGTTGACGTAAACGAGAAAGGACCAAACTCGGTGGAGATTGATCCCTATGCGGACAAACACAATCGCATTGTTTCAAAATTGCTGCATTTTATCGGTGTTGTTACATCTGAGCTGGAAGAGGCGAACAAAGAGCTTGCGAGGATCTCGGGAATCGATAAGCTTACCCAAATATATAATCGGCTAAAGCTTGATGATATCCTTCAGCAGGAATTAAGCAGAAGCGAACGCTATGGTGAGGAACTTGCGGTTATTCTGATGGATCTTGATTTTTTCAAGAAAGTAAATGACACCTATGGACATCTTGCCGGAGATGATGTTTTAGTTCGAACCGCGGATATTATCAAGGATAATATTCGAAAGGTCGATGCTGCCGGACGCTGGGGAGGGGAAGAATTTCTTGCTGTCCTTCCTGAAACAGGCCTTGAACAAGCCTGCTGTGTGGCTGAAAAACTAAGGGTCGCCATTGGTTCTGAAAATTTTCCAGGAGTAGGACACGTTAGCTGCAGCTTTGGAGTAACGACTTATTATAAAAACGACGATCAGGATAAGCTATTGCGCCGTGCTGATAAAGCACTATATCAGGCAAAGGACAGTGGCCGCAACAGGGTCTCTTTTATCGACCCGAACAAATCTTAGGAACAGGTAATCGAAGGAGAAAAAGGGCAGTGATGTATGGGTAAGGATATACATCATTGTCCTTGCTTTTTTTTGCGTTGTTAGGATAGTCTAAATGTGGGTATATTAGACATTACGTAAAAAACACAGAATCAAAACAAGCAGCTGTAACCCCAGGACAAAGGATCAGCATCTAATGTTAAGCTCAAATCTTGCTATAGAGAAAAGGAGAAAACAATGGAAACTATCGCTGATAAATTTCAGGAAGCTGATGGAGCCTTGAAAGAGGATATCCTCGAGCAGATCCCTACAACAGTCATAGCAATCGACAAAGAGATGAGGATCATCTTTATAAATGAAGTCGGAAGGAAGATCGTCAACAAAAAAAAATCGGATATCATAGGGAAAAAATGCTATGAACTTTTCAAATCTTCACATTGTGGCACGAGTGACTGCTGTGTGGTACAAGCAATGAAAACAGGAAATACCTGCTCATCAAGAAATGAAGTAACTGTCGGAAAGAACAAGATCCCTGTTCAATATACGGCGGTTCCCTTGAAGGATGATAAAAATAAAATAATTGGAGGCCTCGAATTTGCGGTAGACATAACGGAAAATGTCTTATATGAAGAAAAACTTCGTGAGCAAAGCCATACGATCCGTGAAATGTCGACTCCTACTATAAAACTATGGGAAGGCGTATTGGTACTGCCTGTAGTAGGCGTTGTCGATTCCATGAGAGCGCAGCATATGATGGAAACAATGCTAAATAAAATCGCTGAAACATACTCAAGAGTAATGATTCTTGATATTCATGGGGTTGCCGCCGTAGACACTGCGGTTGCAAATCATCTGATCAAAATAGCGCAGGCGACAAAGCTCATGGGCTGCGAATGCATTTTGTCAGGAATTTCACCGGCTGTTGCGCAGACGATCATACAATTGGGCATCGATATGACATCCATCAATACGAAATCCACACTGAGCGGGGCTCTTTCGGAAGCTTTTGGCATCTTGGAGCTGGAAGTAAACGAAAAGCAGAAATAAAGGTGAGCGTTTATGGAATCGATCGAACATGATTTGAGTACTTCGGTAACCCAGATCAATGATAGTTTGCTTGTGTCGTTGGCGGATGAAATGACAGATGAAAATATCGCGGCGATAACTGATCTCATTACGACGAAAGCGTATAAAACAAATGTAAGCGGCACGGTTTTAAATTTTACAACGGTAACAGTGCTTGATTCGTATTTGTTCAGCGCTTTTGTGACCATATCAAAGACCCTTTCGCTGATGGGCGTGAGAGTAGTTTGGGTTGGATTGAGACCGGGTGTCGTTTCCGCATTGGTCGATTTGAATGTCGATATGAGCTCTTTGGGAATTTTGACAGCAAGTGAGCTAAAAGACGGACTTGCCCTGCTTTCCGATGGGAGGAGAAGTCAAAGAAAAGGCACTTCGCTATGAAGAAAGGCACTATTGCATTTCGGGTTGCGAACGATAAGAATATTCGGGTCCTTGAGTCAAAAGTCATTAAGCTTTCCTATGATTACGACAATTGGCAGGTGATACATAGTGTGCGGCAAATGGCAGAAGAAGAGGGCTTCCACGAT
>CAZKCB010000170.1:0-5183 GCA_964550965.1 uncultured Oscillospiraceae bacterium | reverse complement strand
CTCCATTCCGCTTTCGAGCCAAACCTGCAAAAGTCCAAGGCAACCGGAGACCGTATACGTTGCAAAATATTGATAATTCATGCGTGCGTTTTCAGGAAAGGCCTCCATTAAAGTGTTGAAGCATCGTTCTTCCACAAGCTTTTTCAGCTTTTCCACAAAAGCCATATCGCCGTAGGGGCCGAGGAGCATCCTGCAGAATTGCTGGTTTTCCGAAATATATTGAAAGACTTCGTATATATAGGGCCTCGGTGAATCGATCATCTTCGGATAGGGAAAGCGTTCTGCAATCTCTTCCAACTCACAAAGCATTTCCATTTCGATCTGTGTAAGAAGGTCGTAGATATCCTTGTAGTGTAAATAGAAAGTACCGCGGTTGATATCCGCAAGCTCAACGATTTCCTTAATGGTGATGTCGTTGAGATTTTTTTTCAATAGGAGCTCTGCAAGTGCATCTTTCAACAGTTTTTTTGTTCTTCTGACTCTTCGGTCATCTTGCTTTTTTTTGATTTTTTCCATCTTTTTTGACCTCTTATAGATGATAATAAACATTAATTAAATGAAGTGTACTTTTATGAACGTTTGTTGCTTGCTTTGACGATTGCAAAGCCTGTTTCTCATAGTATAATATAGCTTGTAAAATAAATCAACACATGTTCAATAAAATATAAGTGTCTACTATTAATTGACAGTAAATTATGCTAAGAATGGTGATGAAAAATGAGAAGGCTCAGAAAAAAAATAAAGAAAAGGATCAAAGACAGAAAAGAAGCATGGCTTACCAGAGATGAGCGCCATCACGGTCAGGCGATCGTTGATTTTATAGTATTCAAAAGTAAGTGGATCGAGAAAATCTTTGCGATCCTCTTTATTATTACGGCAATCTGTTTTCCTTTTGTTAAGGTCAATTATGATTTGAGCCAATATCTTCCTGCCGATATGCCTTCAAAACAGGGAATCGATATCATGGAACAGGAATTCGGTTACCCCGGTACGGCGAGAGTTATGATCACGGATGTTTCCCTTTATGAGGCAAAAAATTACAAGGAAAAGATCGAAAATCTCAAAGGTGTGGATATGGTTACCTGGGCGGATTCCGTAACTGACATTTACCAGTCGAATCTGTTTATCTCATACAAAGACATTGATGACTATTATAAAGATGGAGATGCCATCATGGATATCACCTTTGTCGGCGGAGGAGGAGACCAAAGCACGAGAGACGCCATCAACCAAATGAATGACATGCTTGGCGAAAAAGGTCATTTTGGAGGGCCTGCGGTCCAGGATAAATTCCTCAGCGAAGTTTTGATGAAAGAAATGGTAGCCATTCTCGGCTTAGGTGTTGTTATCATTTTGGTACTATTGACTTTGGCAACGACGTCCTGGTTTGAGCCCTTTCTCTTTTTGTTTGTAATATTCGTTTCGATCGTCATCAATATGGAAAGCAATCTGATATTTGGTACCATATCATCGATCACAATGAGTGTTGCTGCGGTTTTGCAGCTTGCGATCGCTATGGATTACACGATCATTTTACTTGATAACTTCACAAAGCAAAGACTGAACAAAGAACTATCCGTTGAAGAAGCCTTGGCGATCGCAATCAGAAAAAGCCTTACTCCGATCGCTTCGGCAGGCGCAGCGGCTGTGGTAGGGTTTCTTGCACTTGTCCTTATGCGATACACGATAGGCAAGGATATCGGCCTCGTACTGGCAAAAGGGATCGCCATCAGTCTTGTTACCGTAGTATTTTTGACACCGGCCTTCATTCTTCGCTGGTACAAGATCATCGAGAAAACAGAACATAAACCGTTTTTTCCGTCTTTCAAAAAAGTAGCGGAAACGATCTATAAGCGCCGTTTCTGGATACTGGGCATTTTGGTCATCCTTGCGGTACCATCCTATTTTGCAAAGGAGATGACAGACTTTACTTATGGCGGCGATGCTATGGGGCTCTCCAAAGGGACCGTTGTTTACGAAGACGCCGAATTGATGAACCAGGAATTCGGGAAAAGCAATTTGCTCTTATTGATGGTTCCGAATACATCGAACGTTACAGAAAAACGATTGTCTGATGAAATTGAGGACCTGGAATATGTGAAATATGTGACTTCGCTTGCAGCTACTTTACCGGAGGGAATACCGGAAGACTTTGTCGAGGGGAGTCTGACCAAGAAGCTGCATACAGAAAAATATGCGAGGATCATTCTCTCGATCAGAACCTCAAATGAAAGCGAATATGCCTTCAACTGTGTCGATGAAATCACGAAAATCACGAAAACACATTACCCGGAGGGAGCATATCTCGTAGGAGTTACGCCGTCAACGAAAGATATCAAAGGAGTCATCGTCGATGACTGGACAAACATCGATAAATTTTCACTACTCGGTGTTGCGCTTGCGATCATGCTGGCCTTTCGCTCCTTTGGACTGCCGGTCGTCCTGATGATACCGATACAGATGGCTATCTTTGTAAATATGGCGGTGCCGTATCTTTCGGGAACGAGGATCATGTATCTTGGATATATCGTGGTTTCCTGCTTACAGCTTGGTGCAACGATCGACTATTCGATCGTTATGACGCATCATTATCTGACCGAGCGGCGGGAAACAGATAAAGTCACAGCATCGATCCTGGCAACCGAGATGAGCATTTTGCCCATCATCACTTCAGGATTCATTCTCGCGGTCGCGGGTTACGGAGTGTATTTCATGTCAAGTGTCACGGCCATCGCCGATCTTGGGCATATGATAGGAAGAGGGGCGTTGTTCAGCATCTTTATGGTCATCGCACTTTTGCCTAACCTGCTTATATGGGCAGATAAGCTTCTGATTTTTAAAGATGGGAGACTGCTGCCAGGGAAATTGGGTGAACTGCTATCCGGAAAAACAAAATGTCTTTCGGTCATCGAGGAGGAGGAATAAAAATGAAAAGAAACAGAAAAACAATGGCGGCGATTCTGGCCGTTTTAATGACGATCTCTTCTGTGATTGCCGCTCCGGCTCCTGTTTATGCTGCTGCTCCGCAGGTAAGTGTAGATGAAGCGATGTACG
Organism: uncultured Oscillospiraceae bacterium; assembly: GCA_964550965.1. Lineage (GTDB taxonomy): Bacteria > Bacillota > Clostridia > Peptostreptococcales > Anaerovoracaceae > STD2-154. The sequence continues at coordinate 2,129 of CAZKCB010000170.1, read as the reverse complement.
TCACTCTTGACTACTATGGAGCGATCAAAGAGGAAAGCGTGGTAAAGGGCTGCAGCCTCAATGGAGTAACTGATATAAACGATTATGGGACTTATGAGAGCGTAACGAATATGTCGAGCTATGATAAGCCAAAGATGGATAAAAACGGAGTTCGTTTTTCACTGAAAGATCAAGATCCGCTTTCGCGTTTTTACTTCAATTGCAAGCTAAAAAAAGGCACGGTCGAGCTTCCCTGGAAGTTTGACATTTCCTACAAACTGAACGGGGTGCCTTCTACACCCGAAAAAATTGCAGGTGCAGCAGGGCTCATCGAAATCAATATTTCCGCTGCTCCGAATCCAAAAGCAAAGGAATACCACAAGAACAATATACTGCTTCAAGTTGCAACCTTGATCAATATGGAAGAGGCCTACAGCCTCGATGCACCTGGTTCGCAGCTTCAATCGATGGGTACCTATAAAGCGGTCGTTTTTGCTGCACTGCCTGGAGAAGAAATCGATTTTACGGTTCGCATCGGTACCGACTGCTTTGAGTCGCAGGGAGTCACGATGATGATGATCCCGGGTACCATGCAGCAATTGCAGGATATCAAAGATCTCAAAGAAGCAAAAGACAAGCTGAAAAATTCAGGAGATGCTGTATATTTTGCGATGAATGACATCCTTTCGACAATGGAAAGCATGGAAAACGGTCTTGTCCAATTACAGACAGGGACAACTGGGGCAGAAGAAGCAAGAAGCACCTTCAGCGCTGGCCGTGATCAAATGGAAGCATACAGCGACAAGGCGCTTACCGACCTCACCGCAGTAAACACACAGCTCAAGGAAATGATCCCGTATTTTGAGACCGCCAAGAAAATGAATGACGAACTGATCGGTGATATCGGAGGAATGCTTTCATCCATGGAAGATTTAGAAGATCCGCTGAAAGACACCAAAAGCGCAGTTATAAATATGAATGCCGAACTGTCATCTCTGCAGACCATGCTTAAGTCCTTGAACACACAGATCGCCGCAAATTTAACGGCAATGAAAGCGCTTGCACTTGCAGGGAAACTGACGGACGGTGAACTTGGAACATTGCAGGGAGATGCAGCAATCGCTGCGATCATGGCAAAATACGAAGGAAACATCGACTCACTGCTCAAACAATCGGTAGCTCTCGGCAAATCCTCAGTCGATATCATCAATGTCACCAATGAATTGATCGACAGCGCCGATGACCTGAACGGAACCTTGCATGAGTATAGAGACGATGTCGATAATATGATCGAGGATTCCGGACAATTGACGACACTTTTAAGCAGCAGCCTAGATAGTTCCATTATCTTTTTGAACTACTCAAAATCCCTTCTTCGGCAGAGCGGAGATCAGCTTGATGCGGCCGGTGAAGTAACGCTTTCGGGAATGTCCGACCTTCTGGAAAAATCATTGATTGGCTTGAAAAGCGTCGATTCGCTCCGGAATGCGAACAATTCGATCAAGACAACAGTAGACGATGAACTTGATTCCATTGAAGAAGAAAACCAATTCATCAATTTGGATGCAGACGCGCCGCTCGTATCCTTTACGTCCGATAAAAATCCGGAGCCGCAAAGTATACAGGTCATCCTCCGCACCGATGAGATCAGCGTAGACGCCCTGTCGGATGATACCGTCGACCTCGAACCCGTAAAAGCCGATGTCGGCTTACTCGGCCGTCTCGCGGCGCTCTTTAAAAAAATCTTTTCGATTTTCGGATAATAGAAAAATAAGAACGAATGATATCCTTGAAAAGAATGAGACAGGCGATACAAAATAAAATGTGTATCATCTGTCTCGTTTTATAACAGTCTCTTTTTTATAATCTTTAAAAAACGCTTGGTAATTTTGCTTAAAGAAGATACACTAAAGCATATAAGTCTTTGACCGTAGAAAAGTATGTCAACGTGTTTGACAAAAGCAAACTTAGGGTAACTGATTTAAATATAGACATTGCAACGTGCCCCTTGTCAAAATAAGTGCTGCTCTGTGAAGTGAAATGGAGGTTCTACTATGAAAAGTTACACATCGATCCTCCCTTATATCTCTGTCGCAATAGGCACCTTTGTAAAAGGCGCCTGTGTAGTAGGCATCGTGATCTATTGGATC
>CAZKCB010000169.1:0-5194 GCA_964550965.1 uncultured Oscillospiraceae bacterium | reverse complement strand
AGTAATACAGATCGGTGAGGTATTCCGCGCCGAAAGGCCTCAAAAAGGAAGACTCCGAGAGTTTTATCAGTGTGATATCGATATCATCGGCGATCCTTCGTCTGATGCAGAGATCGAGTTGATCCACACGACGGCCAAAACACTTATGGAACTTGGTTTTGATGACTTTATCATCAGAGTCAACGACAGACAGATTCTCTTTGATCTCATTGAGAGTGCAGGCTTTGCAAGAGAAGATGTTTTGTCTGTCTGCATCACCTTTGACAAACTTGATAAGGTCGGCGCTGACGGCGTAAAGAAAGAGCTTCTGGAAAAGGGCTTTGACGCGGCGGCGGTCGATCGCTTTATTGAGAGCATTTCACAGGACGACACAGCAGGTCTTTCTGCGATGAGCGCATATTGCCGCAATCAGGAAGTCATTGCCGTATTGCAGAATGTCATCGATAGTGTGAAAAAGCTTTCTGACGGAAAATATCGGATCGAATATGACAAGTCGCTTGTTCGTGGTATGGGATATTATACAGGAACAATTTTTGAGATCGTAAGCCCTGAATTCAATAGTTCGATCGCCGGCGGCGGCAGATATGACCGCATGATCGGAAAGATCATCGGTGAAGACATTCCCGCAGTCGGTTTCTCGATCGGATTTGAGCGCATTGCAGATATCCTTCTAAATCGTCAGGAAAGAAAATTCGAAACCGGCGATCGTCGGCTGGCCTTGCTTTATACGAAAGAAACCCCGTTTGTGGAAATCATTGAAAAGGCAGATGAACTCAGACATGCCGGTTACGATGTATCCACGATCAAAAAAGCAAAGAAAGTCGGAAAGCAGTTCAATGCACTTGAACTCGAAGGTTTTGAGGCAGTGCTTGTCTATGGGGAAAACGAAATCAAGCCGCTTGGCGTTGTCGACGATATTTAAACAAATACTGCAGTAAATAGAAGATTCTAAACAATACTACAGTTTAACAGCGGCTTCCCCTTTGGCTTGGGAAACGCTTGTTCTTCGAATGTTCATATAAAATAGTCCGTCCGGAAAGTCGAAGGTACATTCTCGAACGCGGACGGTTCCTACGCCAAAGGGGAAGCCGCTATTTTCTTGAATTCTTATATAGAATTTAGAGACTACTCTAAGTGTTTGACTTAAAATGAGCAGAAAACTGCTAAGTGCTTGATATTGTAAGGAGAATGGAATGGGATATTTGGAACGGATCGACGATCTTCGCGATGAGATGATCAAGGACCTGCGCGGTCTGATTGCGATTCCAAGTGTAGTCGGGCCGCCGAAAGGAATCATGCCGTTTGGGCGTGATGTTCAGGAGGCCTTTGAATATATGCTTTCCCTCGGAGAGAGGGAGGGCTTTTCGGTCTGCAATATCGATAATTTCGGCGGGCATATCGAGTTCGGTGGTGTCACGAGAGATGAAGAGGGAGAAATCATTGCCACAAGCCAGGAAGCCATGGGCATCCTGGTGCATCTTGACGTTGTTCCTGCCGGAAATGACTGGGACTACCCGCCTTTTGAACTGACAGAAGAAGACGGGAAGATATATGGACGCGGAACTGCCGATGACAAAGGACCGGCCATAGCCGTGTTTTACGCAATGAAAGCACTCAAAGACGAAGGCATTGTGCCTCCGAAAAAGGTGCGTTTGATTTTGGGACTTGACGAAGAAACAGGAACAGGCTGGCAAGGAATGCAGGCCTATTTCCGCAAGGTAAAAAAACCGGATTTCGGATTTACCCCTGACGCCGAATTTCCTGCCATCCATGCGGAAAAGGGCATTTTGATTTTTGAACTGGTAAAAAAGATAGGAAAGTCAACGACCAAAGGGATCGAGCTAAGAACCCTGACCGGCGGGGCGGCTGCAAATATGGTGGCCGATCACGCAAGAGCTGTTCTCAGAGCGGAATCTTATGACGCGATCAAGGATGCCGTAACGGCGTTCCGTCAGGAAACAGGATATAAGATCAATGCAAAAGGCATTGGGAAAAGCCTTGAAATCACGACGCAGGGAGTTTCTGCACACGGTGCACGTCCCGAAAAGGGTCTGAATGCGATATCGATCATGCTTTCGTTTCTTTCAAGGATCGGGCTTACGAATGAAGATGTGAAAGACTTTATTCGCTTCTATCAGGAGCACATCGGCTTTGACCTTTGCGGAGAAAGAGCAGGCTGCTGCCTTTGCGACGAGGTTTCGGGTCCCCTCAATTTCAATATCGGGCAGATCGACGCAGACGACGAAGCGGCAAAGCTGACCGTCAATGTGCGCTATCCGGTCGAAATGAACGAAGATGCTGTTTATGGAGGTTTGATTCCTATCCTGGATCAATACGGCTTTGGCATCGTCAAACTGGACCATCAAAAACCGATCTTAATTCCCAAGGATGATCCGATGATCGTGACTTTGATGGATATATACAGAAAACATACCGGTGATACGGACTCTCTTCCGATCGCGATCGGCGGAGGGACTTATGCGAGAGCCATGGAGAACGCCGTTGCTTTCGGCATGAATTTTCCCGGAAAAGAAGATTTGGCTCATCAAAAAAATGAATGTGTAGAGGTCAACGACCTGATTTTGGCTTGCAAAATCTATGCGGAGGCCATCTTTGAGTTGACAAAGGAACGGAGCGAGACTATAATCAACAGTTGAAAAGATCTGTTTCAGGGCGAGGTGTAATTCCTCACCGGCGGTAAAGTGCGAAAGCGATGAGTCCGCGAGCCTTAGGGCATGAACCGGTTAGATCCCGGTACCGACGGTTTTGCAGAAATGCAAAGATAGTCCGGATGAGAGAAACACGAGATCATTGCTGTGAGATGATGCGTGCTATGACCCTGGGAGTTTTTCCCGGGGTTTACTTATTCCTGGCAGATTCCTTACATAAGCCGAGCGAAAGCTCCACGACTCAAAGGAGGAATTTGAAATGAATCAAACCGAAAAGACCGTAAAACTTGCGAAGATGGCAATGCTGTGCGCCATATCTGCTGTACTAGTCATAGCGGTACAGATCCCCTTCCCACCGGCACCTTTTTTAAAGTATGATCCGGCTGACATCCCGATTATTATCAGTGCCTTTGCTTTTGGACCTGTCGCCGCTTTGGTGATGACTGCTATTATAAGTTTTATTCAGGCGTTTATGCTTGGAGGAGACGGCCTGATCGGCTTCTTTATGCATTTGGTTGCGACCGGATCGTTTGTGGTCGTTGCAGGTAATATTTATAAAAAACATAAAACAAGGAAGACTGCCGTGATCGGACTTCTCGCAGGTGTCGCGGTGATGACACTGACGATGATGGGTTGGAACCTTGTGATCACGCCAATATTTCTTGGGGTACCGAGAGAGGCTGTTCTTGGAATGCTTTTGCCGATCATCCTGCCATTCAACCTTTTGAAGGCGGGCATCAATGCAATCGTAACTTTCCTGATCTATAAACCGATTGCGAAGTTCCTGCATAAATAGTTCTGCTATTGAGGAAATTATGAAAGAAATCCTGATAAAAAACGAAAAAGAAACGATGGAATTCGGACTTTCGCTTGCCGGTCGCCTAAAACCGGGAGATGTTGTTGCATTGAGCGGTGACCTTGGGGCCGGAAAGACAACGCTGACAAAAGCGATTGCGAAAGGGCTTGGTATCAAAAGCCAAATTACAAGTCCGACATTTCTTCTGTTACAGGAATATAAAGAGGGGCGTATGCCCCTCTATCACTTTGATGTATATAGATTGAACGGAGCCGACGACCTTTTCGAACTCGGCTTTGAGGATTATTTGTTCGGTGACGGAGTCTGCGTCATCGAGTGGGCGGATCAGGTCGAAGAACTGCTTCCGCCAGGTACGATCCGCATCCATATCGTTTACGGAAACAAAGAAAACGAACGGATCTATCAAGTAAAGGAAGTGGGGGAAGACCTGTAATGAATCTCTTGGCAATCGAAACGACGGGGCCGTTTGCTTCCGTTGCGCTCATCAATGAAAACAGAGAGCTGCACGAGGTAAGATCGGGCAAAGCGCTTTCTCATCTGCAAAGCCTGATTCCCATGATAGAAGAATTGCTCAAAAAATGCAGATTGCAAATAGGCGATCTGACTCATATTGCAGCGTCTGAGGGACCCGGCTCTTTTACCGGGATACGCATCGGCGTTTCTACCGCGCGAGCCCTTGCACAAAGCCTTTCTCTTCCGGTGATCGCTGTTCCTACACTTTCGGCTTTTGTTTGGAATGAACCGGAGCACGAGGGCCTTTTTTGTCCTATCTTTGATGCAAGGCGTGAGCAGGTCTATGCCGGAGCGTATTACCGCGACAGCGAGGGTTGTCAGACCGCAGTGCCGGCCGGCGCTTACGTGCTTGGAGAATATCTTGATCTGCTTGAGGCGGCAGATCCATTACATGAGAAAAAGATCCTGCTGTTTGGAGACGGACTTTCACTTTATGGAAGGTCTGTGGCTGAATGGGGGATGTCGATAAATCGTATATCGTCACTTGACGATCCGGAGATCTGCGAAGCAGAACCGGAAAACCGCTATCAAAAGGCGAGCTCCGTTGCGGAGGCTGCTTTTTCATTATGGCAGGCAGGCAAACTCCAGACATTCGGGGAACTTATGCCGGTCTATCTGCGGAAAGCAGAAGCGGAAAGAAAATTGGAAGAAAGGCTGGCAATGGAGAAGAGATGATCAACGGTATCATTCGTATGGCAGAAGACAAGGACATCGATTCGATTGCGGAGATCGATAAACTTTGTTTTGCTACGCCCTGGAGCAGGGATGCATATGCACGTGAACTTCGTGCCAACAAACTGGCTTTTTACATTGTCGCGGAAGAGGACAACGAAATCATAGGATTCGCCGGTCTTTGGGGCATCATCGAAGAAGGGCATATCACCAATGTTGCCGTCCATCCGGCTTACCGCAACAAAGGCCTTGGCCGTACTCTCGTTTCACGCCTGATCGAGGTTGCGGAGGAGTATGGGATCGATAAGTTCACCTTGGAGGTCAGGCCTTCCAATGATGCCGCAATCACGCTTTATAGCAAGCTTGGATTCAAGGGTGTTGGAAAACGCCCGAAATATTATGAAGATAACGGAGAAGACGCTTTGATCATGTGGCGTTATCGGGATGAACAAAAAGAAAAGGAGTAGGTGCAGCTATGAAAGACGGGCGATTTATTACACTGGCCTTTGAGACAAGCTGCGAC
>CAZKCB010000168.1:0-5208 GCA_964550965.1 uncultured Oscillospiraceae bacterium | reverse complement strand
TTCAAGATTGCTCGAGATCAGAATATCCATCGACGGCGAATTGGTAACGTGAAAATCTCTATGGATATCATAGACTCCGCTGTTGATGAAATCCGTCAGTACTTTGTTTTCATTCGAAGCGCAAATGAATTTGCCGACGGGGATCCCCATCTGGCTTGCATAATAAGCCGCGAGGATGTTTCCAAAGTTTCCGGTCGGAACAACGATATTGATTTTTTCACCATTTTTGATCACTCCCTTTTCGAGGAGCTTCACATAAGACCAGACATAGTATGCTACCTGCGGCACAAGTCTTCCTATATTAATGGAATTTGCCGAAGAGAATTTATATCCCCTTGCATCCAATTTGGCAGCGAGTTCTTTATCCCCAAATATCTTTTTCACAGCAGTCTGCGCATCGTCAAAGTTTCCTTTGATCGCAAAGACATGGGTGTTCTTTCCTTCCTGTGTCGTCATCTGCTTTTCCTGCACCTGGCTCACTGCGCCATACGGGAAAAAGACGATGATCTCTGTATTCGGAACATCGGCAAAACCTTCGAGCGCTGCTTTTCCGGTGTCTCCGGAGGTCGCTGTCAGGATCGCGATCTGTTTTTCTTCTTTTTCTTTTTTCATTGCCGTTGTAAGGAGGTAAGGCAGGATCGAAAGCGCCATGTCCTTAAACGCCGCGGTCCTTCCATGATATAACTCGATGAACCAGGCATCACCGGCCTTTACGAGCGGAACGATATCTTCGGCTTCAAATTTATCATCGTAGGCATGATCGACACAATAGCGGAGTTCTTCTTCCGTATAGTCGCTAAGAAAACTTGCAAGAATGCGGTATGCAACTTCCCGATATTCAAGTCCTTTGAGTTCCTCAGGCTTTACAGAAAGCGCCGGGATGCTTTCCGGAACATAGAGGCCTTTGTCTTCCGCGATCCCGCTGATAATGGCCTGCGCTGCATTTTTTTCGTTTTTGCTTCCTCTTGTACTTCTATAGATCATATTCTTTCTCTCCGTTTCTGCTCTATTGCTATTATTGCAAAAGCGTTCCGGCAAAGCCGGTGCACTTCTTGTTTCACTGTATGAATGCTATTCTAACAAAAATATGCGAAAATTACCATAGACAAAACCGATAAAATCCTCTATAATTAAAAAGCTCTTATAGGTGAGTTAATCGCAGTAGAAATCTACAAATTGAAATTTGTGATTTCCTTGCATAAGTTCACCAACAATTTGCGAAGCAAATTGGGTGAGCTGATATGACTCGTTGGTCAAGTGGTCAAGACGTCGCCCTCTCACGGCGGAATCAGGGGTTCGACTCCCCTACGGGTTACCAACGAAAAAGACACTTTCGGAAACTTGCGGAAGTGTCTTTTTCATTTTTGATCAAGAAGGGGAGTCGAACCCCTGATTCAGAGAAGGTATCGGGAGGAAGTATCTTTCCCGATCAGAGCCTTCATGATTGTTGGAAAAGGCGAAGTACCGCTCCGGGGGTGCCAGGGTCGAGAAACGAGACCCGCCAAGAGGGGGCAGCCGCCCCATATGGAACGTGCAAAGCGCGTTGAATCAGCGGGTAAGTTGCCCTACGGGTTACCAACGAAAAAAGCTTTCGATTTATTTCGGAAGCTTTTTTCATTGTCAAAATTCCCATATTGAAAAAGAGCAATCCCGGCGAATACCTTGATTGCTCTTTTTAAGTTACACAGGTTCAATTACCTCAAGCGTTAAATCGTTCCCGAATTACGCGCTCTTCAAAGGTCTTCCGTTGGGCCTGTTTCCCGGGTTCCTTTGGGACGCCCACCGGCATGATAGCCCTTACAGTGTATTTGCTCGGAACGTTAAGGATCTTTTCAATAAGCTCTCCCGCCCCTTCCTTTATGCTTCCATCCATCAGCACTGAAGCATACCCCAGCGCCGTGATTGCCAGCAGGATATTTTCGCTGCTCACTCCATAATCTTCCACTTCAAAGCAAAGGTCGTCCGCTATGACATGCTCGCTGATGGGAACAATGACGAGGGGTGCCGTCTTTACTTCCGGAGTTGATACCGCTTCTGCAATCTGATTTATAAGCTCCGGTTCCGTCACCACGATAAACAAAGTCGTCTGCAGGTTATATCCGGAAGGCGCTTTGATTCCCGCCATCAGAATTTTGCGGATGTTTTCCTCCGGGATCTCCCCCTTAAGAAATTCTCCTCTATAACTGTATCTGCGGTCTACCACTTCAAAATAATCCATTTGCTGTTCCTTTCCTGTTTTTCCTTTTTCCGAAAAAACATCTTGTTTTCGAAAGCACATTATTGGTATTAATTTTCCATTTGACCATATTTTATCATGCCAACAAGAAAAACACTATTATATTGTTATGACTCGGCAGCTCTCATCTTGTAGAAATCCGGTCAACGGTTCCCCCATGTAATGAGATTGCATTCATCCCACCATCGATTCGTATTTGACTTCAAGGTATACATCAACAACATATTTAGCGCTGTTTCAACATTATCTGTTGTCCAAAGGATCGTTAACTTCTTTATCTTCATCTTTATCCTCCTCTTTCACAATAAATCAAAAGCGTTTATCGATCATCCAGTGCGATAACTGCTTCTGCTGCCAATGCCAGCAGCCGTTTAAATTCTGCTCGTTCGCTATCTGTCATTTGTTGAGTCATACGCTGAACACATAGAGCCATTTGCTCTTTCACAAACGAATATGCTTCCCAAGCCTTTTCTGTTGGCCGAATATCATAGGTTCGCTTGTCCTTTGCATTCGTAGTGCGGATCAGAAATCCCGTTTCCTCGAGTTTTGCGACCGTCTTTGCAATCACACTTTTGTCAAGCCCAAGCCGCTTAGTAATACCATCCTGTGTCAGCACTCCGAAATCACAAACGATCAAGATGACAACAGCCTGTGCTCCGGTAAGGCCATATTGCGCACAACCCTCATTGAGCCAGATGTGTGATTTCCTGTACAAAATAGAAATGGATTTAAATGCACTATCGATAATGTCAGTCATATTTTCAGTCTCCTTGTATTTGGAGGGCTGATTATAATTCGTCTGTATATGGGTGCTGTGTATTCGGTATGTGGCTCTGCGACGATGACGCTGGCCGGCGATGTTCTGCCTCGCACTAAAATCACACAGGGCATCAGCCGATTTGCTTTTACGATATCGATCGGTATGGCAGTTGGTCCTTATGTTGGCATTCAGGTACAGAACCACATGAGCAGCAAAGCATCTTTCCTTTTGATTTTTGGTATTACGCTGGCCGCCTTGCTTTGCGTATCCTTATGTAAGATCACTTATCCGAAGGTGGAGCGAATGCCACCTATTTGCTGTCTTATGATATCGGCATAGGAGAGGTGTACGCATTGCAGGAAGGTGCAAGCGTGCGTGATGCCATTTCCTATTTTTCGGATAAGCATATCAGCGGAGCTCCTATTATCTCCGCAAGCGGCAATGTTCTCGGATTTATCAGTGCTGGTGATATTATGCGATATTTGACAAGACGCTATCTCGAACGTACGCAAAAGCATGTTTCTAATTAGTTCACCTAATCTGTATCCGAAAGAGCAAGAGGATATTGCTAATTTTAATATTGCTAATTTTAATATTGCTAATTTTAATATTACTAATTTTAATATTAGCAATATTATTGACGTTTCTCTCGAACAGTGCTACACTTTAGTAAATCGTAAATTAGCAATCCTTTCAAGGAGGTCTTGGCAATGTTCATCGGTAGAAAAAAAGAATTGGCGAAATTGAATCAACTATATAATAGCGGTACTTTTCAGTTTCCCGTCATCTACGGTCGTCGTCGCGTCGGCAAGACTGCGCTGATCAACGAATTTGTGAACGAGAAAGAAGTTATTTTCTTTACGGGGATCGAAAGCAACGCAATTCAAAATCTCGAGAATCTGAGCAGAAGCATTTTCACATATACCGCAGGTTTTGATGATTCTCCGCTTTTTCCGTCATTCCAAGCGGCACTTGAATACGTCTTTAAGCTTGCCGAGGAAAAACAGATCGTGCTGGTTATCGACGAATACCCCTATGTTGCAAAAGCTTACAAAGCGTTATCTTCGATTCTCCAGATATTGATTGATAAAAACAAAGACAGTTCAAAATTATTTTTGATTCTTTGCGGTTCCTCTATGTCTTTTATGGAAGAGCAGGTATTGGGCTATCAGAGTCCTCTTTACGGCAGGCGCACAGCACAGTTTAAAGTGCAGCCCTTTGATTTTGCGGAAAGCTGCAAATATTTTCAACACTTTTCTGCACAGGTCATGGCTGAAATTTATGGCATTGTCGGCGGAACTCCCCAGCATTTGCTACAGATGAATGATAATCTATCCGTTGAAGAAAATATAAAGTCGCGTTTGTTGGACACAAGCGCCTATTTGTTTGAAGAACCAAACAATCTTCTAAAACAGGAGGTTCGTGAAGCAGCTCTTTACAACGCCATCATCACTGCGGTTGCAGCCGGCAGCACAAAACTTTCTGAAATTGCAAGCAAAGTTGGAGAAGAAACGAGCGCTTGTGCCGCTTGCCTAAAAAAGCTGATTTCACTTGGAATCATCAAAAAAGAAACCCCCTTTGCAGAAAAGTCATCGAAAAAAACCATTTATATCATTGCGGATAATTTGTTCCGCTTCTGGTATCGTTTTATTCCCGGGAACCTGTCGATTCTACAAAACGGGATGATCGATCTTGCCTACAAAAATATTTCCGGGCAGCTAAACTCATATATGGGCGCGGTCTTTGAGGAAATATGCAAACAGTATTTGTGGGAGCTGAACCGCCAAGGTAAGGCGGCCTTCCCCTTTTCTGATCTTGGTCGTTGGTGGGGCAATGATCCAAAGCGAAAAAGAGAGACGGAGCTTGACATCATTGCTACGGATGGTAAAAGTTCGGCCTTGTTTGCCGAGTGCAAGTGGACTAAAGAAAAAGTTGATGTCAGCGTCCTTGAGACACTTACAGAGCGCAGCCAATTATTCAAGTATAGTAGTACCCATCTGTATCTTTTTTCTCGTTCCGGGTTCACAAAAAGCTGTACCGAAGCCGCTGCAAAGAGCGGCAACGTCACACTGCTTACGTTTGAGGAAATCATGCTTGAAAAGATGTGAGTTTTGTCCACATCTTACCCACGAAAAAAGCCTCCGAACTAAATTTGGAGGCTTTTTTCATTGTGTAACTGATTAGTAAGGAACGGCTTTTTTAAATTCAGACC
>CAZKCB010000167.1:0-5230 GCA_964550965.1 uncultured Oscillospiraceae bacterium | reverse complement strand
CGGTCGAAGAAGAAGAAATCAAAGATCCTTCCCTGAAGCAGGGCGGTATTTTGGACTTCATCCTTCCGCTTGTAGTTCTCATCGGAGTTACACTGCTGGTCGGAAATGATGTACTCAAGGGTGTCATTGCCGCATTGGCCTTCACCGCCGTGATTTACATCGTAAAGAAAATGGCTACCCTGACAACACTTATCGATCAGTTCTGGGCAGGCTTTTCGACCATGATCCAAGTCCTTGGGCTTTTGGTTCTGGTGTTTACCTTCAAAAATGTATGCTCCATGCTTGGTTTTACCGATTATGTCATCGCAAGCATAGCACCCTATATGAATGGTGGACTTCTGCCTGCGGTCGTATTTATTGCAACTGCGCTGATGGCCTTTGCTATGGCAAACTTCTGGGGTCTTGCAGCGATCGTTATCCCAATCGTTATTCCGCTTGCAACTGCAATGAACGTCGATATTTATCTTGTATCTGCGGCAGTATTCTCCGGAGCGGCATTCGGAAGCCACGCCTGCTTCTATGCTGATGCAGCGATCCTGATCGGACAAGCTACCAATATCAGACCTTATGACCATGCGATCACACAACTTCCCTATGCGATCATCTCCGCTGTGATCACTGTCATCCTTTACCTGATCTTCGGCTTCTCTATGTGATCCGAAAAAGAGGAAAGCTTGCCAATAAATATAATTGCCATAAAACACCTTTATAAATAAACCTTACTACTGCAAAATGAACCAGGAAAACAACCGCATCTGAAGACATTCGGAGAGCGGTTGTTTTCTTGTGGGATTTTTTATGCGCATAAAATCATATTTCCTGCTGTGTAAAAAAAATGAAGCAGCTTATGCTGCTTCATAAATGAAAGTCGAATTTACGGAAGGATCTTGTAAAGCTCACGCCTGCTTGAGATCCCCATTTTCTTATAAATGTTGACGATATGTTTTTTTACAGTGTTTGGACTGATGCAAAGCGAATTTCCTATTTCTTCGATGGAAGAACCACGGATCAAAGCTTTTACAACTTCTTCTTCTCTTGCGGTAAGCTTATATTTCTCGGTGCATTCGGAAAGATTGATTTCAACAGAATTCACCTTCTCTAAATGCTGATCCTTATATAGGCGAAGCGCGAGATGGTCCTTGAGCAGATCGAGGAAGAAAATTTCATAATCCGAAAACTCGGATTGTTCCTTTGTTCGATAAAAAGAAAGACTGCCAAGAAATTCGCCATTTAGTGCCAGACTGATCTGCAGGGGATGATGAAGGTTATGCGGATAATAGAATTCTTGGAAGCACTTGTTATGTGCTAAGGCTTCTTCGGAAAAGAGATCCTTCTCACGATAGACCATGCTTTTTGCGTGCATGAAGATCCAACGTGTGGGATCTTCATCCTCAATATCTTCAAGATATTCGCTGAGAGCCTCCAATGGAAAATCAACAGCAATCGGATCTGTGATCAGATGATCATCGTCTTTCGAAGCAAGGAAAAAATTGCAGCTGCTATAAGGAACTAAAAGACGAACCGATTTCAAAAAATTAAGGCGCATTTCGTCGATGTTTTCGGTACTATGTATTTGATATACGATATTGTTATAAATGCTGATATCGTTCTTTTCACAATAGCTCACAGGGAAACCAATCCTTTCATAGGTGTATTTAGTTTATATTACAACAGTTCAAAAAAAAATGCATTAAAATCTTTTTCGTTTGAAGCAACAGAAATACCTCGCGGAAAGTAGGAAGTGCTTCCCAAAGACTGCTATTTCAAGGCTTTACTTCCCATAAATAGCATTATATCGTATCACTTGCTTAATCAATAATACGACAAAATACATATAAATGATTATAAAAAAGTTTTAAAAAACACCCCAGAACATTGTTCTGAGGTGTTTTAGAACTGGAGCGGGTGAGGGGAATCGAACCCCCGTATTCAGCTTGGGAAGCTGACATTCTACCATTGAACTACACCCACATGATCATTGGCTCGAATTCCATAATAGCGTAAAATGAACGAAATAGCAATATGAATTTGAGGATATCAGGTGTTTTGCTTATGATAAAAACTACCTGATTCTGAAACTGGTAACAAAAACTGTGAGTATTTTGTAGTATACCTTGAAAAACTTGCATTTTGGTGAGATAATGAAATCAAAAAAATATGAAAAAAGTAAATAAACTGAGTAATTGGAGTGGTTATGAATATTAAGGAGATTGCAAAGCAATCAGGCGTATCAGTTGCGACCGTATCACGAGTGCTCAATCACCCTGAAAGCGTTGCGCCGAAAACAAAAGAGCGTGTCTTAAAACTCATCGATGAAATGGGCTACAAACCAAACTGGTTTGCGAGGGGCCTGAATTTTAATAAAACATATACGATAGGCCTACTGATCCCAAACATCTTAAACCCTGCTTATGTGGAAATAGCAAAGGGTGAAGAGGAGGTTGCAAAACAGAAGGGCTATACGACTTTGCTTTGTATTACAGAGGGCGAAATAAAGAAGGAAAAAAAATATGTGCAAACTCTGATCGACCGCCGCATCGATGGAATGATCCTCGTATCTTCAATGCTTGAAGATGACGATATAAAGGAAATCAAATCCCAGGGAATCGCCATCGTTCTGATTGGCGAAAACAACGGAAACTCAAAGGAACCGATCATTCGGATCGACTGCCGTTCTGCCGCTTATCACGCGGTAAAGCATTTGCTTGACTGCGGATATCGCGAAATCGCAATGATCTATGGAGAGACTCCTGAGATGGAAAATCGAAACAAAGTAGAAGGCTATGAGATGGCGTTGAAAGAGGCTGGGATCCCTGTGAATCCAAGCTATATCGTACGTGAAGAAAACACGATCGAAGGAGGATATGTCGGCGCGAGAAAGCTTACAGGCCTTCCTAAACCGCCGCGGGCAGTCTTTACGTCCTCCGACCTTCTGGCGTTTGGTGTGATTGAAGCAACCAGAGATTTGAATCTGTTGGTTCCCGAACAGCTTGCTGTGATGGGATTCGATAATATAAGAATGTCAAACCTGATGGAACCGAAGCTCTCGACCGTTTCAAAACCATTGCATCGAATGGGTCTGTCAGGCGCAAGATTGCTTTTTGATGTGATGGAAAGCAAAAATGATGAAGAATTGGCAATGAAAGAAATCGTATTGCAGTCAAAATTAAAAATCAGGAAGTCTTGTGGGCATAAAGAAAGAATCAGTGAAATATTTTAGCGGAGGTGCTGAATGAAAACGAATTTTCTGGGCTTGCAATTAAAAAATCCTGTGATCGTAGCAGCCGGACCCTGGAACAGAGATGGAGAAAGCATACGTCAGAGCCTTGCAACCGGAGCAGGTGCGGTTATTACCGAAACCATCGTGAGCGAGCCGATCCTTGATGTAAAGCCACGCATTTCCTACAATGGTTTTGGGGCTGAAAACATAAGACTCTACAGTGATGTGCAGATCGAAGGATGGGAACGCGAGATGGAAATCGCTAAAAGTAAGGGCGGGATCGTGATCGCAAGCGTTTCTGCGCATACCCCTTCGGAGCTTGCCTATTTAGCTGTAAAAATGGAAAAATTCGGGGCTGACGGCATAGAACTAGGTATTTCTACGCCAATGGGCGAGGACCTTGAGGTAATGGCTTCTGATCCCGAAGAAGTCTACAAGTTAACGCGCTGCGTCGTCGAAAATGTAAAAATTCCTGTAATGGTGAAGCTTTCACAAAATTCTACGAATATTTCCCGGGTTGCGAAAGAAGTAAAAAGAGCCGGCGGGGCCGGTGTTTCTGCAATCAATGCAATCCGTTGTATTCTGGGTGTTGATATTGAAAAGTGGGAGCCTCTTCTTCCGACTTACGGAGGATATTCCGGACCACCGATCCGTCCTTTGGGATTGGCCTCTGTTGCTACCTTGGCACAAACTGTGGATATTCCGGTTTGTGGGATCGGAGGAATCGAAAATTATAAAAATGCGTTGGAATACATTCTTCTTGGTGCTTCTGCCGTACAGGTCGGAACGGCACTCATGATCCATGGACGTAAACGGATTTCCGAAATCGTTGCCGACCTTGAACGCTGGGGAGAAGAAAATAAAATTTATGATGTAAAAGAAATCAGAGGAAAAGCTCTGGAAAAGCTCAAATCATTTGAAGAAATCAAAGTCGAACCTTTGACCTGCCATGCAAAGCCGGTATCCTGCGAAAAAGGGTGCCGTAAATGCATCGAGGTCTGTATTTATTCTGCAATCAGCAGCGGGGCTCAAGACCAAATCATTATTGACGAGGAAAAATGCACCGGCTGCGGTCTTTGTTCTTTTATTTGTCCTGTAGAAAAGCTGTTCTTGCACTGGTAGCGATAATTCTAATTTTTCTAAATTTTCAATATTTTTAATAGGTTTCTCTTGCAAAAAAATATATTGGTGCTATGATTGATTTGTAGTGTAACTGGTTACAATAAAGTAACTGCATTATGCCGACTCTAAAAGCAAGCACTTTGCTGATACCCCATTTGACAATTAGAAACAAGACTTAAAATGCTATTTTAAGGAAGGAGTGAAATGCGTTGAGTAAGGTTGACAAGAGAAAGTATACCGATGAAGCGGATTACGGATTCAATCTCAGGATGGCCAGAGAAGAAGC
This sequence comes from uncultured Oscillospiraceae bacterium, assembly GCA_964550965.1. GTDB lineage: Bacteria > Bacillota > Clostridia > Peptostreptococcales > Anaerovoracaceae > STD2-154. The sequence continues at coordinate 602 of CAZKCB010000167.1, read as the reverse complement.
TCTGCGGTGCCTGCTGTGTGTTGACGCACCCTGCAGTAAAGGCTGCCCGGCGGGTACAGATCCCGGTAGCTTTATCCGTTCCATTCGTTTTAACAACATCAAGGGCGCGGCAGAAACGATTCGAAAAAATAATATATTAGGAGGGACCTGCGCCAGGATTTGCCCTTATGATAAACTTTGCGAAAAAGAATGCAGCCGATGCGGCATAGATAAACCGATCGAGATCGGAAGATTGCAGAGATTTGCGATCGAACAGGAAATGGCTTTTAAGATGAAGACACTTGAAGCGCCAAAGCAGAAAAAGGCTTTTAAAGTCGCATGCATCGGAGGAGGCCCGGCATCTTTGGCTTGTGCTGCAAAGCTTGCGAAAGAAGGACACCCGGTCACCATCTTTGAAGAAAAAGAAAAAGCCGGCGGCGTGCTTGTATACGGGATCACACCGAGCCGTCTTCCCGAGCATGTCGTTGCTCATGATATCAAAATGGTAAAAGATCTCGGTGTCAAATTTGAATTTGGAACGAAGATAGCGGATTACAACGAACTCAAGAAAAAGGGATATACTGCTGTTTTTGTTGGAATCGGACTTTGGGGAAGCAGTCTTC
>CAZKCB010000166.1:0-5234 GCA_964550965.1 uncultured Oscillospiraceae bacterium | reverse complement strand
ATTTCCTTATGACATTGGGATCACTCCGGCCCCGACGGTCTCCAGCCCCTGATGCAGGCCAAAGGCTCCTGTAAAGAGTCCATAACCGAATGCCACCTGTGCGGTATCGTTGCTTGTGACTCCGCCCATCGTAACAACTCGTGCAATCAGTTCGCGCCATGTATCCATATCGTTTTTGGTATACCCGACAACCGTCGGCTTTCCTGTTGTTCCGGACGAAGCGTGATAGCGCACGACCTTATTTTTCGGTACTGCGAAAAGGCCAAAGGGGTAGTTTGCCCTAAAATCATCCTTGACTGTGAAGGGTATCTTTTGAATATCCTCCAAGGTTTTGATGTCCCCAGGCTCCACTCCCGCTTTTTGCAGTTTTTCTTTGTAATACGGAACATTTTCGTAAGCGCGAGAAACGGTTTGCTTCAAGCGTGAGAGTTGGATCTCCCGGTATTGCTCCCTTTGCAGAACTTCATTTTCACTCCAGATTTTGCATTCGCTCATATCATTTACGTCCTTTTTTTATTTTTCCCTGTTTTAATTTTTTTGTGTTTCGTTTTTTTGGCAGCGAAACTATATTTTCCTTGCGATGAAATAGACTCCGCCCACGATCAATATCCCTGCAAAGATGATATCCATCGGGATCCAAGGAATAAAGTAGCGAAGAGCCACGAAACCGCCGAGGCAAAGCAGAATGATCCCTAGTGTCACGGTAGTTGCTTTATTGGCTTTCTTTCCCCCTGTTTCGGCTTGATTTGAAAACGATTCGCCATCAGCAGAGGTATAATCGCTGCTGTCGATTTTCTCCGGAATGATGATTGCAGCAACGATATAAGCAACAATTCCCGCTCCTCCCATCAGACAAAAGGCAACGGCCAGTAACCGAACAATGACAGGATCGATATCGAAATATTCTCCGAGCCCACCGCAAACCCCTGCAATAACTTTGTTTTCTTTGGATTTGTATAATTTTTTCTCCATAAGAAATCCCCCCTTTTAACTAAAGATTATATCATATTTGTACAGATTTTATATGGTTTTTATTGTAGAAACAACAGGAATTATGATAGGATTGAGGAAAGACAAGAAAGGAACGAATGCACTATGGAATACTATGTGATCACCTTTTCCAATACACACGGAGCCATCTCCGGAGAAAAACACCTGAAATCAGAATTTCCCATCGCTGTTATGCCTGCTCCGCGCGACATATCAAAAGGCTGTGGCATCGCTGTTCGTTTTAGTCCGGAAGATCTTGATGGCATTTTGAAACGGCTCGAAAGTTTTCCTCTGGACAAAAAAATGTACAGCATCCACCATTATTGCGATGGATGCTATACCTTGTTTTCCGAATAGTATTATTTGAGATTTCCATATTCGATAGTATATCTAAGATTTTTGGAACGAGTCAGCAACAAATTTTTTGAAGGTCTCTGCCGTCGGTGAGAGGGCCGTGTTTCGATTCCATATGAGATAGAATTCGCGCGCCAGATCCAATTCTTTGATCGGAAAGACATAGTAGTTGCGGTCTTCCTCTTCTTCAACAGTCAAACGTGACATGATCGAAACACCAAGTCCATTGCTGACAGCTTGCTTGATAGCCTGTGCACTGTTTGAAGTAGCAACGACATTGATGTTTTTCGGATTATAATCCATAAGCAAAATCTTTTCTTCAAATTCTTTTTTTATCACAGTGCTTTGCGCACGCCATAGAAAAGGCTCTTCAATAAAGTCGCCCACCTCAATTTCACTGCCTGCTATGCTTTCGAATTTTTTATTTTTTGGGGTGATCAGAACCATCGGATCAGCCATGAGTTTTTCGTAATTCAGATTCGCATTTCCGCGATGTCCGACAAAACCGATTTCTGCCTTCTGTCCTAAGATATTTTCTTCTACTCTTGCGCTTTCTGCTTGTTCCAATGCAAAACGAACGGAAGGGTATTTTGTTCTGAATTCTGTTAGAAGCGGTGGAACAAGAAACTCCCCTGCAATTGCAGATGCTTGGATCTCTAATGTCCCATCAATTTCATTGGTGAAAGTATCGAGAGAAAACAATGCTTTTTCTCTGATATTCAGCATTTGTGTTGCATACTGGAAAAGGATCGTCCCCTGTGCCGTCGGCAAAGCTTCTTTGCCATGCCGATCGATCAATTTGACCCCAAGTTCCTTTTCGAGAGCGCTGACGTGAGTACTGATGGTAGGCTGGGTCAAGAATAAGGCTTCGGCGGCTTTTGAGAAGTTTTTATAACGAACTACATTCACAAATGCCTCTATCTGTCTAAAATCCATGCTACTTTCCTCCTACTGCACCTATAGGCTCGATCTATAGTGTTTCTCGATAGAAGCTTTCCAGTCTATCGATTATGTAAAAGTATACCATATAAATACAGAGAAACAAGATATTTCACATATTTTTCACATAACATTATAAAAATACATAAGAAAGTGCATTTGTGATAATTATTTACTCCTTTTTACTCCAGCAGAAAAAAAAGCATTCTCCTTTTGTGAAAATGCTTTTTGCTTAGTCATTACTTTTTTAACAGCGTATGTATCGTTTCGATCGCGTAGCGGATCTCCTCTTCTGTGTTGCAATGTCCGATTGCAAAGCGGATCGTTCCGTGAGGGAAGGTCCCGAGGGTCTGATGGGCAAGCGGTGCACAATGCAGTCCGCAGCGAGTCATAATACCATATTCACTGTCGAGGCGGTAGGAAATTTCGGCATTATCCTGTCCGGGGAAATCAAGTGACAGTATCGCTGTCCGACCGGAAAGTTCAGGAATGCCGATCACCTTGACTCCCGAAGTCGCAAGCATGTCCTCAAGAAACGGCTTCATCAGTGCAAGTTCTTTATCTCGAATCGTATCGATCCCTGTTGCTTCCACATAATCGAGCGCCGTGGAAAGGCCGATGATCCCCGGCAGATTCATAGTCCCGATTTCAAATTTATCCGGTAAAAACTCGGGCATGATCAGGCTGTCGGAGTGGCTTCCTGTTCCGCCCTGGAAAACACTTGTCATCGCTTCTGAAACTTCATCCCGAAGCAAAAAACCTCCGATCCCCTGTGGGCCGAGCAATCCTTTGTGGCCAGTAAAAGCGAGGGCGCTTATTTTCATTTTATTCATATCGATCGGAAGGACCCCGGCAGTCTGGGCAGAATCGAGGATAAAAAAGATCCCCTTTCTTTCACAAAGTTCGGCGACCTCTTCAACCGGCAGAACAGTCCCGCAGACATTTGACGAATGAAGCATCATGACGGCTTTTGTTTCCGGACGGATCAGATCGCTGATTCTTTGTGGATCAAGACGGCCGTTTTCATCACACTGGGCAATGCTTACCGTAACGCCACGCTGTTTTGCGAATTCAGTGGGCCGCGCAACTGCATTATGCTCCTTCGAGCTGATGATCTCATGGTCCCCCTGATGCAGCAGACCGTTTGCAAGGATGTTTAGACTATAAGTGATGTTTGGTGTGAAAACAACATTACTTTCTTTATCGAAGCCAAACAAGCGGCAAAGCTTCTCTCGGGTCCCTAAAACACGCTCTGCGAGAGAATAGGCGCTTTCATAACCGCCTCTTCCGACATTACAGCCTACCTGATCGATGTATTCTTTCATCGCCGTTCCCACATTCGGGGCTTTTGGGAAAGAGGTACTTCCATTATCGAGATATACTTTTTTCATGCCTTTCTTTCTCCTTTCCGGCCTTAGATGCTCTTATTGGTTGTCCTGCATCGCATCTTTATTCTTCTCATAGAGTATCTGTAAACCCCAGAAGATGAGGTTCTTGTCCATGATAATGTCTCGTTTGCAGTAAGGAACAACATCGCCGATCAATCCACCGGTTGCAATGACTGTCGCTTTTTCTCCCAATTCCTCTTCAATGCGTTCGATCAGTCCGTCCATCATCGCGGCATTTCCGTAGATCGCTCCGGCTTTCATGCAGTCGATCGTGTTCTTGCCGATCAGGTGTGCCGGTTTGTCAAGGCTGATCCTCGGAAGTAAGGATGTTTTGGTGTAAAGAGCTTCAACGGAAAGCTTCAATCCCGGTATGATCATTCCTCCGCGATAGACTCCATCCTTGCTGATAACAGAAAGCGTTGTAGCCGTTCCCATATCAAAAATCAAAATGGGTGTCGGATATTTTGCAAGGGCCGCGATCGCATCGGCGATCTGGTCGCTGCCAAGCTGCCCCGGGATATCCATATCTACACTGATCCCCGTCTCGATGTCCATCCCAAGTATCATCATACACTTACCCGTAAGCTTCCTCAGTGCGAGGCGCAAAACTTTTCTAAGTTCGGGCACGACCGAAGAAATAATACCGCCTTCGATCTCATTCGGTAATATATTTTCAAGACGAAACATATCCATGAACATCAAAGTATACTCGTCTTCTGTCTTTGCACGGTCGGTGCTGTAACGAGCCTGAAACAAAATCTCGTCTTTGTCCATGCCTCCGATGACAATGTTCGTGTTGCCAACATCAATTACAAGAATCATTCTATTCTCCGTTTCTACCGATCCCGAAGGATCGTGCATTTATTTCGTAATACAGACATTATAGACAATCTTTTCACAAAATGCAATCAGATACTTGCCTCTGCATCTTTACGAGAAGCCTCTCGTTTGGTATACTTTAGCTAAATAAAATTCATTTTTTCGCTTTCGCTTTCCCTTGGGAAATAGAGAATAAATAGGAGAAAACCTGTTATGTTAAAAGGAAAAACCGTTCTGCTTGGTGTAACCGGCAGTATCGCGGCTTATAAGGCAGCTGAGCTTGCGTCTTTGCTCGTAAAGCAACATTGCAATGTACATGTAATGATGACACCGAATGCAACTCAGTTCATTGCCCCTATGACCTTTGAGACCCTTACAGGCAACAAAGTAGCCATCGACACTTTTGACAGAAATTTTGAATATAATGTCGAACATATAGCCCTTTCAAAGCTGGCTGATCTCGTTCTGATCGCACCTTGCACTGCAAATGTCATAGCGAAGCTTGCAAACGGCATTGCGGATGATATGCTGACATCTACCACCCTCGCCTGCAGCTGCAAAAAGATGCTTGCTCCTGCTATGAATACCGGCATGTATCTAAATCCCGTAACCCAGAGCAACCTTGCGCGTCTTTCCGGGTTTTCCTGGGAAATCATTACTCCCGCGACGGGCATGCTTGCCTGCGGTGATGTCGGGATCGGCAAAATGGAAGAACCAGCATTCATTCTTGAATCAGTGATCCAG
>CAZKCB010000165.1:0-5286 GCA_964550965.1 uncultured Oscillospiraceae bacterium | reverse complement strand
ACTTCCTCTCCAGTTTCTAAGCTAAATTTATAGGGCGAATTCTCTGTTCCAGCCGTTAATTTTTCAATAAAGGCGTTTTCTTGAATACGCCCACCCATATTAACCGCACGTTTTGCTAATTGGATTTCGGCAGTGCTTCGCGCAATTGCACCGGCAGGATTTGCAAACGTTAAATCGAATAAATGTTTTTGCTGGCTAAAAAAATGGGCTTGCTGAATTTTTTCTATAGGTCCTACTCCCCACCGCTCTAGTAATGCAATTGTCGGAGGAGCTAGAAATTCGCCACACATTTTGGGCGTGCCCACGGTCATTCCCTCGATTAGCAGGGGCGAAGCACCTTGGTCTAAAAGCCAATTTAAACAGCTTAACCCGGCAATTCCGCCACCAATAATTACTACTTTTTCCATAAAATTATTTTCCATCGTTAGAATAATTATAACATCAGAATGACAAGAAAAAACCGTTTTCCAAATTTGCAAATAAATCCATATGAATATTTGCATCTTTTCTGATTTATAAATACAAAAAATATAAAAGAACCAATAATAGGGCCTTCACCGAATAGTTTATCGCCTCTATTATTAGTGCTCCTGTTATTCCGTCAAGCTAAGCTTCAATTGTTATAAAATCAAATTTTGTCACATCGAACAATCCCATATCCGTCAATTTTATCTCCGGAATGACGGCCAAAGACATGAAGCAAAGCGTCATTACCGGTTCCACGCCTTCGCTGATGCCAAGCGTATCGTGTGCAGCCTTATGAATGGAAGTCAGTTTTTCATCGACCCACTCGCCGCTTTGATCACTCATAAGACCCGCGATCGGCATCGCCATGCTTTCTATGATCTGCTGATCCTTCACGAGGATCACTCCGCCATCCTGTTTGATCAGCTCTTCTACAGCAAAAGCCATGTCTTCATCGTTGACACCGACCACAATGATGTTGTGGGAATCATGCGCTACGGATAATGCAACGGCGCCTTGCTTGATGCCGTACCCTTTTAATAAGGCAACCGGTACGTTCCCCGTGTTTTGATGTCTCTCAACAACTGCTATTTTAACGATATCCTCCAAAGGATCATAGAGAAATTCATTATTTTCATCGCGCTTGATTTCTGCCGTTTCCTTAGCCGTAACGACGCCGCCGGGCATGATCTTGATCAGGTTTGCCTTATTGGAATCGATTCTTAAGCGCAGCTTGTCTTTGGAAAACTCCTTTACATAAAAGCTTCCCTTTGTTGCAGTTATCTCATGACGCTTCATCGGTAATTCATAATTACCGTCCGAGGCGACTTCCTGTCCTGCAATAAATACCTTTTGCACATTAAAATCATCGAGGTTATCAAGCAATACGATATCTGCCCGGAGTCCCGGTACGATCGCCCCTCTGTCCGCAAGACCAAAACACTCAGCGGCATTAAGGCTTGCCATCTGGATCGCCATCATCGGTTCGATCCCTTCTTCCACGCAGATACGCAAATGGTTATCAAGGTGGCCGACACTTAAGATCGTCTTTGGCTGGCAATCATCTGCACAAAGCAGGCAGCGTCTGCTGTTGAACGGACCAACGCCCTTCAGCAGATCCCTGAGATTATGGCAGGCAGAGCCCTGGCGCAGCAGCACATACATCCCTCTTGCTATCCTGTCATGCATATCTTCTACGGTAGAGCATTCATGATCGGTGCGTATTCTGGCAGCCGCATAAGCATTCAGCGCATTTCCTGTCAGTCCCGGAGAATGGCCGTCGATCGGCTTTCCCTGCTTCTTTGCAACGAGAAGCTTATCCAGGCTGCTGTCGTTTGCATTGACGACTCCCGGGAAATCCATAAATTCTCCAAGCCCGAGTATTTTTTCACGGGTCATCGGCTCTTCCATGGACGCAGCATCGATAACCGCTCCGGCATGTTCAAACGGCGTTGCCGGCACACAAGACGGCAGCATCCATTTGATATCCAGTGCAGTTCCTTCTGAAGCCTCGATCATATAGTTCAAGCCTTTGAGCCCGCAGACATTCGTGATTTCATGAGGATCGGCAATGATCGTAGTTGTTCCGTGGGGAACGATCAGTCTGCCCAGCTCTTCCGGGTTGACGTAAGAAGATTCCACATGGATATGGCTGTCGATAAAACCCGGTGAAGCGAACAGACCTTTTGCGTCGATTTCATTCGTTCCGTCATATTGTCAGACACCTGCGATCAGACCTTCACTAATAGCAATGTCTCCTTCGATGATCGAGCCATTATATACATCTATTACTTTACAGTTTTTTATGACCGTGTCTGCGATGGTTCTGCCCGCCGCAACATCGATCAGTTTTTTAAGCTGTACTTTCTCCATCTGTTACCACACCTGCCTTTATGATTCTTGAATGAGTTCAAGGAGGGGATCAAATGTTTTTAGCGCGATACAGTCGACCGGGCCGACATCTGTGATCGCGTAATCGGGAATCGCTGTGATCGGCAAGAAAAACATATACATAAGCGGTTCCGGCAAATCACATCCGAGCTGATTCGCGGCTTTTGTGAGCAGAGTTTCACGATAAGCGATTTCCTCCGGTTCCAGATCGCTGGCGATCCCGCCGACCGGTAAGGGAAGAAATTCGATCACCTTGCCATCGGCAACTACAACCTGCCCTCCGCCATTTTCGATCAGATGATTCACGGCGATGGACATATCGGAAGCATCAGCTCCCATAACGATGATATTGTTGTCATCCGGTGCTGCAGAAGAAGCCATGGCGCCTTTTTTCAAGCTCCATCCAGAACAAAACGCCAATGACTTGTTTCCATTTCGGCCAAAACGTTCCAAAACAGAAACCATAAGCGCATCTTGCTCTGTGTCAGGCTGAACGACAAAATCTTTTACCTTTAACGTAACATCTCTTCTCTTTCTTACGAAAGGTCCTATTACATTCATGGAAAGGACTCTCGCCTGCCCGTTTTCTATATCGACCTTATATTCAAAATCTTCTTTCGTGGTTTTTTGACATTTTAAGACACCACTGAGAACACTGCTTCTTGGCGGTGCTTTCAGTTCATAATTGAGCTTCCCATTTTCTGCTACGAGGCTTCCTTTTGAAATGACTGCCTCCACAGAGAAGGTTTCCGGGCTGTCGACCAAAAGGATATCGGCGATCCTTCCCGGCGAAATCGAACCTACCATGTGATCGATCCGGTAAGCTTCCGCGCTGTTGATCGTAGCCATTTGGATGGCTGTCATAGGGTCTACACCTTCTGCGATCGCCAAACGAACGAGGTTGTCCACATGTCCTTTTTCCAAAACATCTGTTGCGGTCACATCGTCTGTACAAAAGCTTACACGGCGCGCAAAAGCAGGATTCACCTCGGTGACCGCTCTTATATTTTCTTTGAGGAAGTGGGTAACCGAGGATTCCCGTATTACCATATGCATTCCGTTGCGCATTTTTTCTACAACTTCTTCATGATCATAGCTTTCATGATCCAATCTGACGCCTGCGCAAAGGTAGCCGTTTAGATCTTTTCCTCTTGCCATCGGTGCACAGCCAAAGACAGAGAGACGATTCTTGAATGCCTGTTCGATAGCACCCAGTGTCTCTTCGTCCTCTTCCTGCACATATTCGCGTACTGTTTCCCAAACACCATAGCATTCCGGCCATTGCTGGACTACTTTATGGACTTCTTCCGTAAAGTTAAACGTAACGGTAGACTGCGGAAACGTATACGGTGTTCTGTAAGGCGCTGCCCAAAAAACTTTCAGGGGGCTTGCATTGACCTCATCAAATACTTCTCTCAGGCCTTCTAATCCGGAAACAGAAATGTACTCGTCCAGACCCGAAATGATGCTTGTCGTCCCGCAAGGTACGACGGCTTTTGCAAAGCTTGTTATGCTGAGCTTGCTGCATTCACTGTGAATGTGGCCGTCGATAAGTCCCGGCACCAGATACTTGCCTGCCGCATTGATGATTTTTGTTTCGGCTGTGATGTAATCGCTCACATCTCCGATCGCTATGATCGTGTCTTCATAAATCGCCACATCTGCCTGATAAATTTCAGCCGACATTACGTTTACGAGATTGCCATGCAGTACAACGGTCTGTGCGGGAAGGATCCCCCGACCCGCACGAATAAGTTTTTTTAAGTTGTCTTTGTCCCTTAACATAAGAACCCCCAATTTCTGTGGTCTATTTCCATGTACCAATGACGTTCTCAACCAGGAATTCCTGTGTTTTGATTTTAGCGTCACTCATGGTTTCACCGGCAGGTACCAGCACGTTTCCTTCATTGTCTTTCAGCTCTCCGCCGTAGATATTGATTTTACCGCTGGCAATATCAGCTTTGACCTGCAGGACTTTATCCTGAACATCTTTAGGAACAAGTGCATCGTTGAAGGCTGAAATATTCGCGCAGTCGCCTCCCTCGTAATAATAGGTGCTGCTGTCGGCTGTTCCCTCGGAAACGGAAGTGATAATATTTTTGAAAATAGGAGCAAAGTTCCACATGTAGGAGAACAATACGGCTTTGGGTGCCAGTTCTTCCATGTCTACGTTATAACCGATGCAATATGCCTGGTTGGCTTCGCAAGTCTGGGGAATCGCAGGGGAAGATGCTTCCATTCCCATATACTTTATCCCTTGATTGATCAGGGTCTTTGCACTCTGGGTTTCAAGATCGACATCATACCAGCTGTTTGCCCAAACCAGCTGTACTTTGGCATTCGGCTCTGCATATTTTGCGCCTAACGCAAAACCGTTGATTGCTGCACGCACCGAAGCTTCGGACATACTTCCGGCAAAACCGAGCTTATCGTTTTCTGACATAAGCGCACAGGTATAGCCTGCGAGGAACATTCCTTCATAGTTTTTGATCTGATAACCGATAAGGTTAGGAACCTGGTCTCCCTGCTGTGCAACAACGATATCCGGATTTGTTCCTGCCAGATCAGAAAGGAAGGTTGCGTAACCGGAGCTTGCACCGATGATCAGATCGACACCTTCGCTCGCCAAAGCATTATAGGCATTGGTAACAGAGGTCTGGTCTTCTGCTACATTTTCAATGACCTTAAGATTGCTTTCAGGAATACCCGCCTCTTTCATTGCAGCCAAAAGGCTTTCGTGGGTAGCCTGACACCAGCCGCCGTCATTGACGACCAGTGATGTGATCTCACCGATCTTCATCTCGGAATAATCAATGGTTTTGGATGCGTCACCTTCTGTCTTGACTTCCGATTTGTCGGAGCATCCGGCGAACAGTGTGACAAGTAAAGTCACGATGAGTAAAGTACCAAGTAATTTTTTCTTCATTTTTT
>CAZKCB010000164.1:0-5290 GCA_964550965.1 uncultured Oscillospiraceae bacterium | reverse complement strand
AAGAATGAAAAACATAACCCCAATTTTGATGGTGAAAATAAAATACAAGATGGGGATCTTTCCTGGCTCAAGAAAGAAGACGGCAAAGTCAAAGACGTTTGCTACGGGGACATCGTTGCTTTTGAAATCGGAAAAAATTTGACGATGCTGATCGCACCGGGTATGCAGATCGGTGACTGGGCTTCTTTGCAATATGAAGGCCTTGAAGAACTTAGGGTTTCTCTGGTTTATCATAGTGACGGCAGTTTCTCGGTCGAAGACATTCACTGAAACGAGAAGCATGATTTATTTCTGTTTCCAAAAGTACCCATCTTTGGTATAATTGCATTGGCATAATTTTATCATTCACTTTTGGAAAGGAAACAGGTATAAACTATGTACGAAAATCAATACCATTTTGAAGGAAACACTGCGGAAATCGGAGTGCCTCAGGAAATCAAACGCTGGAACTGGGGAGCCTTCTCTCTCAATATCATCTGGGGCATCGGAAACAGGTCTTATCTGACACTGCTTATGTTGATCCCGATCTTCAATCTCGTTTGGATGTTTATCTGCGGTGCCAAGGGCAATGAATGGGCCTGGAAAAACGGAAACTACAAGACAGTCGAAGAATTCTGGATGGTCCAGTCTACTTGGAACCGCGCAGGATTCGTTTTCTTTATCATCTGGCTGATTGAAATCGTTTTAATGGTCATTTATATGGCAACTGCAGGTGCTGCGCTGATGGCACTTATGGGATCCGGTATGTACTAAACTGCTTTTATTAAACAAATAGGGGCTGTCTGAAAAAGAAAACTTTCAGACAGCCCCTATTTTTTCGATTGCCGAAATGGATTTTAAGTTTCTTGTTGGTTTTCTATCCATTTTTGCAGTGCAAACTTTTTTCAAGAAAATACAGCGCTGCTTTCGGGTATTTTTTCGACAGCACCCCAAGAGACGCCATAATATAATCGTTGTCGACCAAAATCTTTGCTTCTTTGCTTGGAAAAAGGAAAAGCCCATTCTGATTGTGACGCGCGATCTCCTGCATGATTTCTTTGCGATGTGGAAGTCTCGTAAGTGCGCCGCCGGTTCCGATGATGTATTTGACCTGTGTAAGATCCTTGCCCTCGGCCAGAGTCGTCCGACCCGAAGGGCCGAATACATAGCGTATTTTTCCCGCATGGCGCTCGGCTGCTTTGAGCACTGCTTCTAAGGTCAGCCGCTCGACAAAACGGATCTGGTTTTCCGTGATGGGAACCGCATGATAGCCTTCGATCACAGCCTCGATGTCCATCTTGAGTTCCTCGAAAAGCTGTTCTTTCCCTATGATATCAACGATGTTTTTCATATTGACGTATACGCCGAGGTCTCCTTCTACGGTTCTTTTCGCAAGGGGCTCCGGGCTTATTTGTATGCGGGAGATCTCTTCGGATCCAGCCGTGACGGAATGAAGATCCGTCGTCGCGCCACCGACATCGATCACGACAAGATCGCCGATGCGTTCATAGAGAAGCTTCGCGCTTTCCATTACGGCTCCGGGAGTCGGAATGATCGGGCCATTGACGAGATCGCGAATATGCTCCATTCCAGGAGCTTTGATGATATGCTCCTCAAACGCCGCCTGAATCACTTTTCGCGCAGGCTCGACATTGAGCTCGTCGATCTTCGGATAGACATTTTCGACAAGGTAAAGCGGTGCTTTGCTTTCCGCAAAGATCTGTTTTATCTCTTCCTGATTTTCAATATTTCCGGCATAAATGATCGGCGTTTCAAGATCAAGAGAGCGGATCATTTCTGCATTTGCGATTGCGGTGTCGCGTTCGCCGTAATCGACGCCGCCGGCAAGCATGATCAGATTGGGCTTGATCTCCTTGATTTTTTCGAGGTCCGTCCTGCGCAGGCGGCCCGCCGTTACCTGGTGGATGATGGCTCCTGCGCCCAGCGCGGCCTCCTTGGCCGCTCTGGCGGTCATGTCGTAGACAAGACCGTGGACGGTCATTTTGAGACCCCCTGCCGCACTCGAGGTGGCAAGCATTTCATGATATTCGAGCGTATCGAGGCCCTTCTTTTTGCAAAGGTCTTCGATTGCAGCTGAAAGACCGATCCGGACATCTCCCTCAAGAACCGAAGTCGGTGCCTGACCCTGCCCGAAAAATTCGGGCTCGGGGCTATGAATATTCGTAAAGGCATTGACCAGTGTTGTGGTCGAGCCGATTTCCGCTACCAGGACATCTATTTTCAAAGCTCTCTCCTTTTTATTTTTCGCCGCCCAGCCGAGGCGAAAAGCAATAAATCCCCTCGTCTTTGGCTCTTTTTCTTGCTTTTCGCTCCCACTTTTGCCTTGCCGATCTCTTTCGGGAGGCAAAGGCAATGATTTGTTGCGAATCGGCCACATTTTATTGCCTTTTCGCTACGAATCGCTGGCGACAGGCGATAAACGACGAGCGGCCTCGGCGCGCAGCGTTCTTCTTTTTTCGACAAGGAAGGTCGCAACGTCTACTCCGTGGCTGTTTCTGCCGAAGCCTGCATCAATGCCCTGCTTTACGGCGTTTTCCGGAATGACCTGCGTGCCGCCGGCTACGATCATGATCTTGTCGCGGATGCCCTTTTCGATCGCAAGTTCATGGATGCGCTTCATGTTTTTGTAATGGATATCGTCGTGGCTGATGATCATCGAAGCGAGGATCGCATCTGCTTTGAGCTCGACGGCCGCATCAACAAGCTTTTCGACCGGAACGGAGGTCCCAAGATAATGGACCTCGATGCCGAAACGTTCGATGCCGCCGTGCTTGATGTCGATGATTTCGCGTAAGCCCACAGAATGTTCATCGTCGCCGACCGTACCGCAGACGATTTTCATCGGATGGTTTTCTATTTCCTCGCGGATCTCTTCTTCGGAAAGAACATGCGGCTCCGGCGGAATCACCAGTTTGCTGATATCCAGATCAAACGCCAATCGGCCTTTTAGCTCGATCCTTGTTCCTTCGGCTTCCTGCATGACTTCGCGGTTGATGATTTCGGGGTCTTCGAGATTCATTTTTTTCGCGAATTCGATGGCCGCAACTTCCGCAACTCTCTTATTTACAGGGAGGAACATGTTGATCATAACAGTTCCGTCGCCCATCCACTCCATTTCAGGACGGATGATGTCGCTGTTTCTGTATTTTTTGGTCTCTTGCATTCTCACATTGACGTTATCGATTTCGTCAAGCTCATCGATAAAGACGATCTTGTCCGGGTCCTCAAAGGTGCAGCCGCCGATCAAGCTTGCGGGATCAGAGGCGGCGGCAGGATCATATTGTGCAACGTTATTATATCCGAAATGCGCGGTGACCGGTGCAAAATAGTCATCATCTCTCGCATAAACACTCCCGGCTGCAACGCCTCCGTCTGCTTTGCGGGCGATCCCATCGCCGTTTCGTTCGGGATAAAGTCCGGAATCAACGAAGAAGCCTTCTTCCACGGCCTTAAAATAGCCGCCGCTTGTGACGATCTCTTCCATGAACAGGCAGGCTCTTTCTTTGATCTCTCTGGCCATCTCGCGAAGCGGACCGTCCTTTTTAAGCTCTACCATCTCCATCAAACCATCAAGCCCTGTCAGCGTCTGCTTTGCGGTATCGCAGGCCTCGATGTTGTAGATGTGCCACGGAATGTTTCTGCCTTCATCCGGCGTGATCGTCGACTGGATGTCTGCTCTTGTCAGTTTGGAAACGAGCATATTGAGAACATGCGTGACCGTGGCTTCTCTTGCGGAAGCCTCCATATATTTTGTGTTCATCTGCGCTCTCATGCGGTACTTGTCGCAAAAGTCGCGAAGTGCGACGGCATACGGCAGATCCATGTAGACACAAGGCGCCGGCGGTGCGGTCGGCGGAACGGTCGAAAGACAGATATTCGAAGGCTTGATCCCTGCCTTTTCGGAAAACAAGCTGTTGATCGCATGCTGAACAATGAGCTCCGGCATGACTTTCCAGGCTTCTCGCGCGGTGGCGTTGGCATTGTGTGCACCATCGATCTGTGCAATATCGGCCCAGGCCATGACTTTTTTGGATTCGCAGGCGTCAACAAAGGAACGGATCATGTTGATGTTCCGGTAAAGTACGTTGTACTGCGGGTCCTGATGCGCACCGTTCAAGCCTTCTTCGGCAAACATCACGGCAACTTCCGGTCCTGCAACACCGGAAACGTAGGAATGGTAGTTGATCGGTCTTCCGACTTCTTCTTCTATGAAATCAAGTGCTTTTCTCTGCGCGCGGACTTGTTTTCTCGTGATCGGAACGCCGCCGATGCCCTGCGGGGTGCCTTCGATCAGCCCATCCATATGAGACTGTCCCGCGGTACGAATGACCATGATATGATCGGCTCCATGCCAGGCCGCCATTCTCATGCGTCGGATATCGTCCTCAAAACGCCCCGAAGCGATCTCCGTGGTAATGACGGGCTGCGGCTGCGGATCGATCCAGTCAAAATATTTCGAGGAAGGAACGCCTACATCGTTTTTAAGCGGCATGCTTGCATCCCGATAGGTGAACGGCCCCATTTTCAAGCCGGGTTCTGGTGTTCTCCAGGTCCAGCCTCTTCTCTTTGGCCTGTACTGATCGAGATCCTTCAGGATATTTTCAACATCGATTTTTTCATTTGGGACCAATTTATCTTTGCTTTCCTTCTCATTCATCTCGACACCCCCTGTGCTTTGAAGAGAAGCGCGGCTTCGTCCCAGCCCTTGCCCTCTGCCAGCATGGTTCCGGCTTCACGGATCGAGATGTTTTTTGCTTTTGCGAGCTTATAGACCACATGCCCCGCGCCTTTTCCGATCAAGCCCCTGTCGATGCAGCCTTCGACGATGGGTTTTGCCTCAAGCGAAGAAACGCCCATGCGCAAAAGAACGGATCGCTCGATGGAAGGAGTCGTATTTTTCCTGCCGAGTTCGAGCAACGGATCGACGACCTGTTCGGTCAGACTCCAAAAACGTTCATATAGCTCTTTGTCTGAAAGACCGGCCAATGCTTTTCGTCTTTCGCCAAAGTCGTCTGTTCTTTTCATCTTTACTCCTTTCCTACCGCCTACAGTTCTGTAAGCACGCTTTTGACAAAGACTGCATTCGTCTTTGTTTCCTCTGCAAGAAACAGGATATCCTCTTCCGTGGGGGTCACCTGATAGCTGCTCACTGCCGTTTTTATCAAAGATCTCCGCATATGCGACAGGTCGATATCCTTTACGCCGATCATGGAAGGATGCGCCGGAAGGATGATATTTTTCCCCGGGGTCTGATCTTCGGGCTTTCCGAAATAGATGTCGATGCCGTTTT
>CAZKCB010000163.1:0-5341 GCA_964550965.1 uncultured Oscillospiraceae bacterium | reverse complement strand
CTTTGAACCCGACGAAGGCGGCATCGGTAAGATCGCTTATCAAGGACCGAATGTCATGATCGGCTATTACAATATGCCCGAAGAGACAGCGGCCGTGCTTCATGATGGATGGTTCTACACCGGCGATCTTGGTTTTCTCGATGAAAATGGATGGCTTTACATCACCGGAAGAAAGAAAAATGTCATTGTTACCAAAACCGGAAAAAACATTTATCCCGAAGAAATCGAGCTCTATGTAAACAAGAGTCCTTATATCGAGGAATCGATGGTCTATGGGATCGACGAGGACGAAGAAGAGGGAACCATTGTAGGAGTCCAGGTGAGACCCGATTACAATGCGATTTACGAAACCTTTGGCTCTGATTATAATGATGATAAGATATACGACCTCATCAAAAAAGAAATTCGTAATATCAACGGAACACTGGCTGTGTATAAAAGGATCCGCAACGTATCGATCCGCAGAGAAGACTTTGTAAAAACGACTACAAAAAAAATCAAGAGGCATCAAAACCTATAATGCCGGTATTGGCGTCTCAAGAACAGGACAGGGAGGGTGCGATGGTTTTGGATTCGTGCAATTTGCTTTCCGATAACAATAGAATGCTTCGTAAGAGGATCAGCGACTATGTATCCGAATATCCGAAAAAGGTCGGAACAAAAGCTCTTTGGTGAGAACCGATCGTTGCTTTTGCAGATGCAGGCGATCGGCGATTTGAGGGCCTGAAAGAGATCGTTGTGAAAGAACATTTCCGTCCTGCTGATTTTATGGATGCTCCGAAAACCGTTGCCGCTTATTTCCTGCCATTTATTGAAGAGGTCAGCTTTTCTAATATCGAGGGCCGAAATGCTTCGTCTCTTTGGGCTGAAACCTATGTCGAAACCAATAAATTAATTTTTGCAATCAATGGTTTTATTAAAAACGAGCTTGAAAAAGAAGGCTTTCATACTGCTTTTGCTCCACCGACAGCCAATTTTGATCCGAAGATTTTGAAAAGCAATTGGTCTTATCGCCATATTGCAGAGATCACAGGTCTTGGGAGCTTTGGTATCAATAATATATTGATTACTGAAAAAGGTTGTTGCGGAAGGCTCGGGACTTTTGTGACGGATTTGCCCGTTGAAAAGGAAACGACCCCATTAAAAGAATATTGTATTGCAAAAAAGAACGGAAATTGTGGCGCCTGTCAAAAGAAATGTGTGAAAGATGCTTTTTCAGAAGAAGGCTTTGATCGTTTTTCCTGTTTTGAGATGTGCGTTGAAAATGGTGAACTTTATAAATCGTTGGGAGAAGCATGGGTCTGCGGTAAGTGTCTTGTCGGCCTTCCATGCTCCGTAAAATAAAGCTCTCGATTTCGGATCTTTTTTTTCTAAAAACGCAAAAAATAAAAAAGCTGGGAGACACTTCCAGCTTTTTACAACGTATTCACGTTTTGTTGTGCATTTAACTTATGCACAGGTGGGGACGGGTGAGCATTATTCTGCCTTTGTTTTGTTGAAAAGTTTCGTCATTCTGGAAACTTTTCTGGAAGCCGCTTTTTTATGAACTGTTCCTTTAGAAACAGCCTGCATCATTTTCTTTTCAGCCAAAGCTAACTTCTCTGCAGCTACTGTCATGTCTTTGTCCGCGATTGCTTTTTCAAAATTCTTAACGACCGCTTTCAAATGGGACTTGACTCTTCTGTTGGTCGCCGTCTTTTTTGCAATGACGCCGATCCGCTTTTTTGCAGATTTGATATTTGCCATATTCTCACCCCACTTTCTTTAAACATAGCGTAATCAGTATAACGGAAGCAACTGGAAAATGCAAGGGGAGTTTTGCATTGTAATGATGGACTAAAATGTGTTACAATAACATCTGCTGAAGTAGCATATTCTTTTAAATACTTTGAATACAAGGAAGAGAAGAAAATCTTCTTTTCTAGGAGGAAATATGGATCCCTATCAGGAATCAATCAGAAATTTTTGCATCATCGCACATATCGATCATGGTAAATCGACCTTGGCCGATCGTATCCTTCAAAAGACCGGACTCGTTGCAGATCGTGATATGAAGGAACAATATCTTGACAACATGGATATCGAACGGGAACGCGGTATTACGATCAAACTCCAGACGTCACGCTTAAAGTATAAAGCAAATGACGGAAAACAGTATATTTTTAATTTGATCGATACACCGGGCCATGTCGATTTTACTTATGAGGTATCACGAAGCCTTGCAGCGTGCGAAGGGGCGATCCTTGTCGTTGACGCGACACAGGGAGTTGAAGCCCAGACGCTGGCCAATGTTTATTTGGCTCTGGATGAAAATCTTGAGATCCTTCCGGTCATCAATAAGATCGATCTTCCAAGTGCAAGGCCCGAAGAAGTCAAACAGGAAATCGAAGAGATCATCGGTATCGATGCTTCCAACGCACCTTTGATTTCAGCAAAAGAAGGACTCAATATTGAAGATGTGCTCGAAGAAATCGTCCGTCTTGTTCCGCCGCCGAAGGGCGATCCGAAAGCGAAGCTCAAGGCCTTGATTTTTGATTCCTACTACGACAATTACAAAGGTGTTATCATATATACTCGTGTTTTTGAAGGCACTCTAAAAAAAGGCGACATGATTTATCTGATGAATACGAAGAAAAAATATGAAGTGACCGAGGTCGGCGTTTATTCACCGGGACCGATTCCGATCAATGAGCTCAGAGCCGGCGACGTCGGTTATATCTGTGCCAGCATCAAACAGGTTGCAGATGCCAGGGTCGGTGACACGATCACACTTGAAAACGATCCGACGGAACAGCCTCTTCATGGCTACAAGAAAATCCCGTCGATGGTGTATTGCGGGCTTTATCCGGCAGACGGCGAAAAATATGAAGTCGTAAAAGATGCTTTGGAAAAACTCCAGATCAACGATGCTGCGTTTTTCTTCGAGCCTGAAACATCAACCGCGCTTGGTTTTGGTTTCCGTTGCGGCTTTCTCGGCATGCTGCACATGGAGATCATCGTGGAACGGCTTGAGCGGGAATTCGATCTTGCCATCATCACCACTTCTCCCTCGGTCATATACAAGGTGGTCATGAATAACGGCAATATATTGATGATACAAAACCCATCCAATCTGCCCCCGATGATCGAAATCGCACATATTGAAGAACCGATGGTCAAAGCAAACATAATGATACCGAAAGAATACGTCGGAAGCATTATGGAACTTTGCCAGGAACGCCGCGGCACGATGCTTCATATGGAATACATCACAGAAACAAGGGTCCATCTCCATTATGAAATGCCCCTGAATGAGGTCATATATGATTTCTTTGATGCTTTGAAATCAAAGACTCGAGGCTACGGATCTCTCGATTACGAGTTTGACCACTACGAAAAATCAAATGTAGTAAAAATGGATATTCTTTTGAACAAAGATCTGGTCGACGCTTTTTCCATGATCGTACATGAATCAAAAGCCTATCAGCGCGGACGCTTCGTCTGTGAGAAGCTGAAAGATATCATTCCGATGCATCAGTTTGAGGTTCCGATCCAGGCGGCCATCGGGCAGAAGGTCATCGCGCGTTCGACCGTAAGAGCATTCCGCAAGGATGTTATTGCAAAGTGCTACGGCGGTGATATTTCGCGTAAGAAAAAATTGTTGGAGAAGCAGAAAGAAGGCAAGAAACGGATGCGTCAGTTTGGCAGTGTCGAGGTGCCGCAGGAAGCATTCACAGCCGTTTTGAAATACGATGACAACAAATAAAAAAGTCCTCGGACTCTATATCCATATTCCATTTTGCATCAAAAAATGCAGGTATTGTGCTTTTCTGTCCTATGACGGGGCAGAGGAGCGCAGCCTGCATTCTGCATATACAAGAGCATTGATCGAAGAAATACGCTTCTGGGGCAGGAAAACAGGCGCAGAAGAGACTTCTGTCGACAGTATCTTTATCGGGGGAGGCACTCCGTCGATTCTCCCGGAAGAAGAGATCCTGGCAATTCTTCAAGCTTGCCGGAATTATTTTGACGTAAGTGAAGATGCGGAGATCACGCTTGAATCGAATCCGGGAACCCTTTCAAAAGAAAAGCTTTTGGCCTATCAGGCAATGGGGATCAACCGCCTGAGCATCGGTGTTCAGGCGTTGAACGATCAGCTGCTCGCGGGTCTGGGCCGTATCCATACCGCTGAGGATTTCATCAGAAATTATAAGGAAGCAAGAGCGGCCGGATTTACGAATATCAACATCGATCTGATGTTTGGAATACCCGGTCAGACTCCCGCGCTGTGGGAGGAAACCTTAAAACAGGCGATCGGGCTTCAGCCGGAGCACCTTTCTTTTTACAGTCTTCAAATCGAAGAAGATACTCCGTTTTATGATCTCTTTGCCGAAGGCAGCCTAAAAGAGACGGATGATCAGACTGACCGAAAAATGTACCACACCGCCATCGCAGAACTTGAAAAAAATGGATATCTGCACTATGAAACCTCGAATGCCTCAAAGCCCGGCTTTTCCTGCAGGCATAATCTGAAATACTGGTCGATGGATGAGTATTTAGGTTTGGGACTTGGCGCGCATTCTTATTTCAACGCCTTTCGATTCAGCAATGAAACGGAGCTTTCTTCCTATATTGCTAAAGCTGATCAGAGCAAAGGCAAGGAGGAATCTTCTGTTTTTACTGATCCGAAAGAAAGTCCTTTTGTTGTATGGTCCCATCAGAATACAGAAAAAGATGAGATTTCCGAATACATTTTTACGGGACTAAGACGTATTGACGGGATCTCACGCGCTGCTTTTTTGGAGCGATTTTCTGTTTTTCTTGATGACCTGTTTGAAAAAGAGATCAAAGGGCATCTAAAAAAGGGACTTTTGGAAAACGCCGAAGACGGAGATCGTCTGCGCCTTACCGCAGAGGGGGTCGATCTGTCAAACTATGTGATGGTGGACTTTGTATAAGCATTGCGAGGAGGACATCTATGGAAAAGTACATTATGGCCTTGGATCAGGGAACTACAAGTTCGCGCTGCATCCTGTTTTCAAAAGACGGAAAAACCGCGAGTCTTGCGCAAAAGGAGTTTCCGCAGATCTATCCGAAGCCGGGTTGGGTCGAACATGATCCGATGGAGATATGGGCCAGTCAAATGGGCGTAGCGCAAGAGGCGATGCAAAAGATCGGGGCGACCTATCAGCAGATCGAAGCCATCGGGATCACAAATCAAAGAGAGACGACGATCGTATGGGACCGGCAAACAGGCAAACCGATCTATAATGCTATCGTCTGGCAATGCCGGAGAACGAGTGATTTTTGCGCGGAGCTGAAAGAAAAAGGCTTGACTGAGATGATACAAAAAAAGACCGGG
>CAZKCB010000162.1:0-5382 GCA_964550965.1 uncultured Oscillospiraceae bacterium | reverse complement strand
CCTAATTAATATTCTTTCGTTTCCTTTGATCTGATCCCTCAGCCGAGTTCCACCTTGAGCCCTGTTTTTTCTGCGGCATCAACGAAAATCTGCGAATTCTTGGGTATGCCCGAAAGGGCTCCGTCGAGATCTACCATGTGGATCCATTCCGCACCGCTTTGCCGAAAACTCATTGCTGTTTCAAGCCAGTCTTCAGCAACCTTCTCGACTGTTCCAAAATCGCCCTTTTTTAAGCGGACACATTGTCCGTCTTTGATATCTATAGCCGGTAATATGATCATTTTATTTCTCCAAAATTCTTAAGCATCCGCAGACCGATTTTTCCGCTTTTTTCCGGATGAAACTGCGTTCCGAACACATTGTCACGAAAAACCAGACCAGGGACGATCCCTCCGTATTCACTGTAAAGCGAAATATATTGCTTATCGGTCACCGCCTTATAGGAGTGGACATAATAGACCATATCGCCTTCGTTGATGCCCGCTGATAGAGCACATTCATTTTCAAGGAAAAGTTCGCTCCAGCCAATGTTTGGTATCTTTAAACCGGGTGCTTCGATCGCTACGACCTCTCCGGGAATCAGTCCGAGCCCTTTCGTTTCTTGAAATTCAAAGCTTTTTTCAAAAAGCATCTGCATCCCGAGGCAAATACCCAGCAAAGGCTTTTTCTTTGCTTCTTCGCAGATCACTTCATCGAGAGTAAGTTCAGAGAGCAGACGCATTGCATCCGGAAACGCTCCGACTCCCGGAAGGATGAGTTTGTCTGCATCACGGATCTCTCCGATATCTCTTGTGACTTTATTTTCAAAACCTAAGTGGTCAAGCGCATTTTTTACGCTAAACAGGTTTCCTGCTCCGTAATCAATGATAGCAATCATGCAAGCGTTCCTTTCGTCGATAATACCCCGCGTCCTTTTTCTTTTTGAACAGCAAGGCGCAGTGCATGTGCAAAGGCTTTGAATATTGCCTCAGCTTTGTGGTGATCGTTTTCCCCATATAAAAGATTGATGTGTATCGTCATACCGGCATTTGTGGCAAATGCACGGAAGAATTCAAGGATCGTACGTGTCTCAAGCATTCCGATCCGTTCCGTTGTAAACGCTGCATTAAAAACAAGAAACGGCCTTCCGCTGATATCGACAGTGCATTGTGCCAAAGCTTCGTCCATTGGGACAAAGAAGTTTCCATAGCGAGAAAGTCCCTGTTTATCGACAAGGATCTTCCCAAAAGCCTGTCCGAGCGCAATACCCACATCTTCAACAGTGTGGTGTGTGTCGACAGAAAGATCACCGCGGCAGAGAAGTTCAAGATCGAAACTTCCATGCATTGCAAACGCCGTCAGCATGTGATCGAAAAATCCGATCCCCGTCTCAACGTGAGATATACCCTTTCCATCAAGATTGATGCGAAGCTTTATCTCCGTTTCTTTTGTGTTTCGTTCATACAGTGTTTCTCTCATGTCTATCCTCCTATAAAAGCTTTTCTGCAGCCTCTTTTAAGGCAAGGAGAAAGCTTTTGTTCTCTTCTTCGGTTCCTATCGTTACCCGAAGCGCATTCTCAAATTTTCGAATCAAAATCGAACGGGCTCTCAATTCCTCATAAATTTTTTCTGCATCTTTGGTTTCGATGTAGATGCAATTGGTATGAGAAGCATGGACCTTCTTAATTATGCCCTTTTCTTCCAGCAAAAGCAATTCACGATAGAGCGATTCTCTGCCGGCTTTGATCTTAGAAATCGCGCCTTTGATGTAATCTGTTTTGGAATAAATCAAAGTGCCGATCGCCGCAGTGATCGAATTCAGATTATAGGGAGGACGCACGGTATTCAATGCAGTTGCAACTTCTTTTGAGGCAGCCGCAAAGCCAAGTCTTATGGCCGCACAGCCAAAAGCTTTTGAACAAGTCTTGAGAACAAGAAGATTGTCATATTTACCAACAAGAGAAAGAACCGAATCTTCTCCAAAATCCATATAGGCTTCATCCACGACAACCAAGGCATCAGTCTGTTTCAAAAGCGTTTCGATTTCTTCGCGCGAAATGACATTGGAGATCGGGCTGGCCGGATTCGAGAATAAAATCATCCTTGCGTTGCATTCCACTGCCATTTTTCTTATATAATCTCCGGTAAATGCTTCTTGCGGGGGCTTATCTACCTGGACCATCCTGCTCTCATATAAGTCAGCAAATACCTTATACATGGAAAAGTCAGGAGTAAAGGTAAGCAGGGTCTCCTCTTTCATAAGAAAGCCACCGATCAGAAAACCAAGCAGTTCATCCGAACCGTTTCCGGCAACCACCAGTTCGGGGGGGATACCATAGTAGCTGCCGAATGCGGTTCGTAAGGACAGATAGGTGTCATCCGGATAACGGTTCAGTGAAATGGCGGTGATCGCCTTTTCGATTTCTTCTTTGAACAGTTTTCCCGGATCGATATAGCTTTCATTTGCATCCAAGCGGATCTTATAGTCATTCGTATCGACTTCATATGTCTTACGATTTTTCATTTTTACACTTAATTGATATGTCATCATTTCCACCGTCCTTTTTGTTCACTTTTTACTTAATAAGTCATCAAATCTAATTTCAATAGACCTTGCATGAGCAAAAAGACCTTCTTTTTCAGCAATAGTAATAATTTCATCCCGACATTCCGACAATGCTTCTTTGGAATACATCGTGTAACTCATTCTCTTTACAAAGCTGTAGACACCAAGAGGAGAAGAAAATCTTGCCGTTCCGGATGTCGGAAGCACATGGTTCGTTCCCGCGAAATAATCTCCAAGAGGTTCCGGTGAATATTCACCGCAGAATACGGAACCTGCATTTCTGATTTCGGGCAGGATATCGAGTGGTTTTTCCATCATGATTTCAAGGTGTTCAGGAGCAATCAGATTTGCAAGATCGATCATTTGTTTCTGATTTTTACAAAGAATGATCGCACCCTGCTCGTTTACGGATTTTTCGATGATTTCTTTTCGCGGCTGCAGCGCAGTCTGCTTCTCAAGTTCTTTTTCCGTGCTTTCGGCAATGCGTTCGCTGTTTGTGATCAGGATCGGCGCAGCAAGCACGTCATGCTCGGCCTGGCTCAATAGATCTGCGGCTATATATGCAGGATTTGCAGTCTCATCGGCCAAAACAAGGACTTCGCTCGGCCCTGCGATCATATCGATGTCTACCTGACCGAAAAGAAGTTTCTTTGCTGTTGCAACATAAATATTTCCCGGACCCACGATCTTGTCGACTTTGGGAAAACTTTCGGTTCCAAAGGTCAAGGCCGCTACAGCCTGTGCCCCTCCGGCAAGGAAAACCCGGTCTACCCCGGCGATATACGCAGCGGCAAGAATATCCGGATTGGCTTCACAGCTTATGGTTCCATCCTCAGCAGTCTTGATCCAGGGAGGCGTGATCATTACGATCTCACCTACGCCTGCAAGCTTTGCGGGGATCGCGTTCATCAATACCGTCGAAGGATACGCCGCGGTGCCTCCCGGTACATAGATTCCTACTCTATCCATCCCCCGAATCATCAGTCCTAGTTTTACTCCATTTTTTTTATCGATCATGATGTCGGTCGTTCTTTGCATCTTATGATAATCTTTTATATTTTTGGCCGCAGCGAGCATCGCATCACGAAATTTCGGTTCTGCTGAATCGTATGCTATTTTAAGCTGCTCTTTTGGGATCTCAAAGGATTCCGGTGCGGCTTTGTCAAAGGCCTTCCCGTAAGCGCGGACAGCTGCGTCTCCTTTTGACTTAACTTCGCTGATGATGTCTGCAACAGCTGCTGTCGTAGCCTGGTCGACTTCTTCCGCCCTTTTTTTCAGGTCCGCAATCAATTCAAATTCTGCTGTTCCATCTGCCATTATACGCCGCATTATTTTACCCTCACTTTATCTTCCATCTTGTCGATCAAGTCTGTGATCTGTTCTTTCTTTAGCTTCATGCTTGCTTCATTTACGATCAGGCGGGCCGAGACCTCTCTGATCTCATCGACGACCACAAGTCCGTTTTCTTTGAGTGTCGTCCCCGTAGAAACGATATCCACGATGCCATCTGCAAGGTCAAGAAGCGGTGCAAGCTCAACAGAGCCTTCTATTTTGACAATACGCACGTCCATCGCCTGTTCCTCAAAGAACTCTCTTGCGATTTTCGGATATTTTGTCGCGATCCGCTTGGTTGAATAACCGCGATAAAAGTCAACGCCGTTCGGCGCCGCTAATACGAATTTGCATTTCCCGAAACCAAGATTCAAGACCTCGTAAAATGTCCCTCCGCTCTCCATGATCGTATCCATACCGACGATTCCCATATCGCAAACACCGTTTTCAACATATGTGATGACATCGGCCGCCTTTGCAAACACGACATCGATTGCCTGTCCCGGAATCGATACGAAAAGCTTTCTTCCTTTATCCTGAAGGTCTCCGCAGTCAAATCCCATTGTTTCAAAGAGTTCAAGGGTATCTTCTTCCAGTCTTCCTTTGGTCAAAGCGATGCGTACTCTGTTTCTTTCTGCTTTTTTGTTGCCGTTTTCTTCTTTTTTCTTAAGTGTATTCGCTGCAAGCACATCCACATTGATTCCAAAACCAACTGCCGGGAGATCGTTTCCGAAGTCCTTGAACAGTTCATCATATCTTCCTCCGGACAAAACCGGTTCACCGACAGAATCGACATAGCCGCGGAATACGAGCGAGCTATAATAATCTGCCTGATTTACAAGACCAAGGTCAAGGATAAAGTGATCCGCAAGCTCAGCAGCCTCAAGTTCAGAAAAAATGTCCTCAAGGTAGGACAGTATTTCGGTCAATCTGCTGTCACATCCGGTAAAAAGCTGCTTCGCCTTTTTTATGGCTTCTTTTCCTCCGAAAAGCCTTGGCAGTTCCTTCAATATACGACTCGCATCGCTTTCCGGAAGTCGATCGAGCTTTGCAGACAGCGCCGCGTAATTTTTTGTGGCGATAAATTCATGGATCTTGCTTTTTTGATCCGCATCTACGGTAAGCGATTCCATCAGCAGATTGAATATCCCAACATGACCGATCTCGATCCGGTAGTCCTCTGCTTTGCAATCAGAAAGGGCTTTTGCACCAAGGAGCAAAACTTCCGTATCCGACGAAAAGGAAGAGTCTCCGATCAGTTCGATTCCCATCTGCATGGTCTCATTGCTTCTTCCGCTGAGTCCGGGATTTTTACGGTAAATCGTCTGTCCATAGTATAATTTCAACGGCAGCCTGCATCCCTTCAAACGTGTGGAGGCCAATCTGGCAATGGGTATCGTGGAATCGGGTCTTGCAACCATGATCCTTCCCTTGTCATCGATCAGTTTATACATGCTCTCCTGAGGATAATACATTTCACTCGATGAAAACACATCATAAAACTC
>CAZKCB010000161.1:0-5442 GCA_964550965.1 uncultured Oscillospiraceae bacterium | reverse complement strand
CTCTATGGACTTGATAAGGTCAACAACCTGAGATTCTCGCATGAGAATCCCTCGATCACCAAAATCTATACGGAATTCCTCGAAAAACCGCTTGGAGAGAAATCCCACCATCTGCTTCATACCCACCAGGCAGATTGGAGCTTAGATCCTAAATAAGCGTTCTAAAGATAAAGAAAAAAATTAAAAGCAGGGCTGTCTCAAAAAACGAGGCAGCCCTTTTTTATTCTACTGCCCTTAGCTCACCCAATTTGCGAAGCAAATAGTTGGTGAACTGATGCAGCAATAAAAAAAATTAACTTTAAGAGACAAAAGGCATCAATATTAAGTATAATAGATAGGACAGCCAAAAACTGTACCGACCGATGGCTGAAAAGGAAAAAAGCAAGAAGAAGGAGCGGTCTATGATCAGATATTATTTTCCGGTAGCCCTCGTTGTCGTAACGAACGCCATGTACCATATTTGCGCGAAGGGGATCCCGAAGCAACTTAACCCGATGGTCAGTATCATGGTGACTTATTTGATCGGAGCCACATTTGCCGCCACTCTTTTTTATCTTACGGATCCGATCAAGGATATGGGAGGGCAGCTCCGTCTCATCAATTGGGCACCGGTCTTGCTTGGCTTTATTCTCGTGGGGCTTGAACTCGGCTTTATCATGTTATACCGTGTCGGCTGGGATATTAGCATCGGATCGCTCGTATGCAACATTTCTCTTGCGATGGTGATGATCGTCATCGGCTACTTCTTCTATAAAGAGCATATTTCGATCAACCAGATGGTGGGGATCGGACTTTGCATCATCGGATTGATTTTTATAAATAAAAAATAAGAAGCAAATGAAAATAGCTCGGCAATAAAAAATGCGGGTCGAAACCTCTAACAGGTTTTCTCCCGCGTTTTCTATTCTCGATCAACGATCACGTTTTTTTCGTTCGCGCACCGCTTCTGTCAGAAGGTATTCGATCTGCCCGTTGATCGAGCGGAAATCATCCTCGGCCCAAGCGGCAAGTTCTTTCCAAAGAGTAGGAGAAAGCCGCAAAAGAATCTGCTTTTTATCTTTTTCTTTGTTTTCCCCTGGATTTTCGTTTTTTCCCACCTTCACGGCCTCCTTTCCACTGCTTATTCAATATACTCCTTTATCAGAAGTTCTGCACTAATAAATAGAACCGCTGTTTACGATCGGCTGTGCATCTTTGTTTCCGCAGAGGACAACGAGAAGGTTGCTTACCATAGCTGCTTTTCTTTCTTCGTCAAGCTCTACGACATTGTTTTCGGAAAGCTTTGCAAGGGCCATTTCGACCATTCCTACGGCGCCTTCTACGATCATTTGCCTTGCGGCGATGATTGCCGAAGCTTGTTGTCTTTGCAGCATGGCTGCCGCGATTTCGGGAGCATAAGCCAGGTGTGTGATCCTCGCTTCTGTGATTTCAAGTCCGGCAATATCGACTCTCGACTGCAGTTCTTCTTTGAGTTTATCTGCAACCTCCTGACTACTTCCTCGCAGTGATTTTTCGCCGTCTTCGACAGCGGCATCGTAAGGATAGAGGCGCACGATATTTCGGAGAGAAGAATCGCATTGGATCGAAAGATATTCGACATAATTATCTACATTGAATACGGCTTTCGCTGTGTTGACCACTCTCCAGATTACGACCACACCGATGATGATCGGATTTCCGAGCTCATCGTTGACTTTTTGCTTTTCGTTGTTGAGTGTCATGCTTTTCAGGGAAATCTTTTTGCTTGCCTTTTTTATGACCGTGGAGGCACTGCCTTTGCTGGTTGCGGCTGCTTCCGGCGCTGCTGTTGCAGTAGTCAGAAAGTCGAAACTCCCGGGATTGATCGACTCAACGAACGGGTTTACATAGAAAAAGCCTTCGCCGTGAAGTGTTCCGTAGTATTTGCCGAACAAGGTCAAGACCAAAGCTTCGTTAGGTCTGATGACTTTGAGGCCTGCAAAAAGAATCGGTCCGATCAGAAAAAGGTAAATTCCGCTTGCAACCGCGAGAGCAGTACCTCCTGCGGTGTAAGCACTGCCAATGCCTAAAATGAATCCCGCAAGACTCGCAAGGAGTAGGAGGAGATTCAAAATCAGGACCAGCATCCCGCTGATCGAAGGAGCGTTTTTTTCTTCGTAGTGAAGGATCCTTTCAGAGGATCCGGTATTTGTTTTCATTGTTATACCCCCTTTTTGGTACTCTGATATCAATTTGATATCATAAATATATCTCTGCCGCTCGACACTGTCAAGTATTGTTTTTGTATTTTTGCAGTCTTTACAAACTGTTTACAAAAGCGTGATTACGCGCTTTACATTGATGTTATAAGATAAGCAAGAAAAATAAATGAATGGATGAGAGAAGGAGAAGAAAAAAATGAAAAGAAACAATAAAGGAATAAAAGCCATATACAAAAAGGGCCTCGTACTCGGCCTGGCATTGGCGCTTACCGGTGGATTAGCTGCCTGCGGTGCAAATGAGAACGGTGACGGCAAAGCTGAAGCCTCCGATGCCACAAACACGATAACCGTTGTATCTCGCGAAGATGGCTCCGGAACCAGAGGCGCCTTCATCGAGCTTATGGGGATCGAAGAAAAAGGTGCAGACGGTTCAAAAACAGATCGCACTACCGAGGAAGCCGTAATCGCCAACAAAACAGATGTCATGCTGACAAATGTTGCGGGAGATCCATTTGCGGTAGGATATATTTCTCTCGGCTCGCTCAACGATTCGGTCAAAGCAGTGACGATCAATGGTGTTGCCGCAAGCACTGAAACCATAAAGGACGGAAGCTATGCAGTGGCAAGGCCCTTCCAAATCGCTACAAAAGGAGCCCCTTCCGAACTTGCGCAGGATTTCATCAACTATATCTTATCCGCGGAAGGACAGACGATCGTATCCAACGGCTACATTGCAATCGACGATGCTGCGCCCAATTTTGCAGGAACCGATCCAAAAGGCAAACTGGTCATTGCCGGCTCATCCTCCGTTTCGCCGGTCATGGAAAAACTGGTTGAAGCATACCAGCTTGTCAACACATCGGCTGATATCGAGATCCAGACCAGCGATTCAACGGCAGGTATGACCGGAACCATCGAAGGGACTTGTGACATCGGTATGGCCAGCCGCGACTTGAAAGACAGTGAAAAAGAACTGACTCCGATCGTGATTGCGATGGACGGTATCGCAGTCATCGTCAATCCGGAAAATCCGATCACCGATTTGAGTAAAGAACAAGTAACGGCAATTTTCACAGGCGAAGCTACAACATGGGACGCTCTTTAAAAACAAAAGTGACTGAATCGAGGTTAAATCGTGAAAGAGCATAAATATAACAAAAGAATAAACGAAGTAAGAGAACTTGCTGTCAGGAATATTTTCCTGACAGCAAGTCTGGCTACTATCTTCGCCGTTCTGCTGATCTGCGTCTTTTTGTTTATGAACGGGATCCCGGCAATCAAGGAGATCGGCCTCTTTAAATTCCTGCTCGGTACCAATTGGGCTCCGGGTGACGTTCCTCAAAGCTTTGGCATACTGCCGATGATCATGGGGAGTATCAGCGTCACGGGCGGTGCCATAGCGGTGGGTGTCCCTGTCGGTATCCTGACCGCGGTCTTTTTAGCTTACTATTGTCCGCCGCTTCTATACCGCTATTTGAAACCGGCAGTGGAATTGCTTGCAGGGATCCCCTCGGTCATTTACGGATTTTTCGGTCTGGTCGTTATGGTTCCGCTTGTAAGAAATTTGTTTGGAGGGAACGGCAACAGCATGCTGACGGCTTCGCTCCTTCTTGGCATCATGATCCTTCCTACAATCATCGGAGTCAGCGAAGCGGCGCTCTGCGCGGTGCCGAAACAATATTATGAAGGGGCGCTGGCACTTGGTGCAACGCATGAAACAGCTATTTTTAAAACGGTGCTTCCTGCGGCAAAATCGGGAGTGCTTGCAGCGGTAGTTCTCGGGATCGGCCGTGCGATCGGAGAAACGATGGCAGTCATTATGGTCGCCGGAAATCAGGCGCGCATGCCTGCAGGACTGCTGAAAGGTGTCAGGACAATGACCGGTAATATCGTCATTGAAATGGGCTACGCAGCAGATCTGCACAGGGGTGCACTGATCGCGACGGGTGTTGTGCTTTTCATGTTTATCCTGCTGATCAATATGACGTTCAGCTTTCTGAAAAGGAGGGCGACCGCATGAGAAACAAAACAAAGTCCGGAATATTGAGAACTCTGGTTTTCATGGCAGCAGCGGTAACCTTCGGAATGCTATTGTTTCTCGTCGGATACATTCTTGTCAAAGGAGTGCCCTACCTTACCCCTTCTCTGTTCTCTATTGAATATAATTCGGAAAACGTATCCATGTTTCCGGCCATTGTTAATACGGTCATCATGACAGTGCTATCGCTTCTTATTGCGATCCCACTCGGCATTTCCACAGCGATCTATTTGAACGAATACGCAAAGCGCGGAAACAAGCTTGTTGCAATTATAGGAGTCACGGCGGAAACGCTTGCAGGTATTCCTTCTATCGTATATGGATTGTTTGGCCTTCTGTTCTTCGTAACCTGGCTCGGATGGCGAAATTCGATCCTGGCCGGAAGCGCTACCCTCGCGATCATGATATTGCCGCTGATCATGCGGACGGCCGAGGAAGCGCTCAAGTCGGTTCCGGACAGCTTCCGGGAAGCAAGTTTCGGACTTGGGGCGGGCAAATTCAGAACGGTCTCCAAAATCGTTTTGCCTGCGGCTGTTCCCGGAATCTTAGCTGGAGTCATCCTTTCGATCGGTCGTATCGTCGGAGAAACGGCGGCGCTGATCTACACTGCCGGTACGATCGCAAAGATCCCTGAAAATCTGATGTCCTCAGGCCGCACGCTTTCCGTTCACATGTATCTTCTTTCAAGCGAAGGCTTTCATACGAATGAAGCTTATGCAACGGCCGTCGTCCTGCTTCTGATCGTTCTTTCGATCAATATGCTTTCGAGCAGGATCGCAAAAAGAATAAGCAAAACATAGAATCTGCGTGTTTTAAGAAATAAAGGGAAAAAGTATGAATAACAATCTAAACAGAGAAAAAATGAAAACAACAAACCTTGACGTTCATTATGGGGATTTTCAGGCGCTGAAAAACATTAACATCGCCTTGCCTCAAAACGAGATCACTGCGTTTATCGGCCCTTCCGGCTGCGGGAAATCGACCTTCCTGAAGACATTGAATCGGATGAACGATCTTGTGGAAGGATGTCGGATCACCGGAGAGGTACTGCTTGACGGAGAAAATATATACAAGGGCATGGATGTAAATCTGCTCCGAAAAAGAGTCGGAATGGTTTTCCAAAAACCGAATCCCTTTCCGATGAGCATCTATGACAACATCGCTTACGGACCCAGAACGCATGGTGTCTATTCAAAGCTGAAATTAGACGAGATCGTTGAAGAG
>CAZKCB010000160.1:0-5447 GCA_964550965.1 uncultured Oscillospiraceae bacterium | reverse complement strand
TTCGCTTCCGGGGAGGGTGTCCCATTTTGGTCCGCCGACTGCTCCGAGAAGTACGCTGTCGCTTGTAAGGCAAGCCTCGACGGTCTCTTCGGGAAGGCATTTGCCGAGCTCGTCGATCGCGCAGCCTCCGGCCAGCACATCTTTATATGAAAACTCATGTCCGAATTTTTTTCCGACCTGATCAAGAACTTTTTTCGCTTCCCTCACGATGTCGGGGCCGATCCCGTCTCCGGAAACGACTGCAATATTATATTTCATCCTGTCACTTCTCCTTTATAAGTTCTCTTTAACGTAATCGACCAGTCCGCCGCTCTCAATGATCTTTTGGATAAACGGCGGGAAAGGCTGTGCCTGATATACTTTTCCCGTTGTTACATTTTCAATCGTTCCGGACTCAAAATCCACATTTACTTCGTCGCCTGCGCTGATTCCCGCGATCGCTTCTTCACATTCAAGGATCGGAAGACCGGTATTGAATGCATTGCGATAAAAAATACGCGCAAAGGTCGGTGCGATGACGCAGCGGATGCCGGAAGCTTTGATTGCGATCGGCGCATGTTCTCTCGAAGAGCCGCAGCCGAAATTCTTTCCGGCAACGATGATGTCGCCCTGTTTGACATTCGCTGCAAAGTCCTTGTCGATATCCTCCATGCAATGTTTTGCAAGATCGAGAGGATCCGTTGTGTTCAGATGACGTGCCGGGATGATAACATCGGTATCGACGTTTTCTCCATATTTAAAAACCTTTCCCATGGCTGCTTCCTTTCTTTCTTTTAAATCTCTTCCGGGCCGGCGATCCGTCCCGCGATAGCGGAAGCGGCTGCAACAGCAGGGCTTGCGAGATAAACTTCAGATTCGACGTGTCCCATACGGCCCACAAAATTTCGATTGGTGGTCGCAACTGCCCGTTCTCCTGCGGCTAAGATCCCCATATGTCCGCCGAGGCAGGGACCACAGGTCGGTGTCGAGAAAACAGCTCCGGCTTTGATGAAAATTTCAGCATACCCGTTCCTGACACACTCGAGGTAAATATTCTGCGTACCGGGGATGATGATGAGGCGGACACCCTTAGCGACCTTTGCGCCCTTTAAAATCTTGGCGGTGATCTTCATATCTTCCATTCTTCCGTTTGTGCAGGAGCCGATGACGACCTGGTCGATCTTAATATTTCCAACTTCGTCGATCGTCTTTGTGTTGTCCGGCAGATGCGGGAAGGATACGGTCGGTCTGATCTTTGAAAGGTCGATCGTATAGGTTTCATCGTATTCGGCATCCTTATCCGGCGTATAAACCTTGCGGTGTTTTCCCATTTCCTTATTTTTGGTCTTATGTGTCTGCATATATTCTTTGGTTTTTTCGTCAACCATGAAAATCCCGTTTTTTGCTCCTGCTTCGATCGCCATGTTAGCCATCGCGAAACGATCATCCATCGACAGATTTTTGAGTCCGGGACCCATGAATTCCATCGAGCGGTACAAGGCTCCGTCCACACCGATCATCCCGATGATATGGAGGATCACGTCTTTTCCGCTGACCCATTTACTCGGTTTTCCGACAAGTTCAAACTTGATCGCAGAGGGAACCTTAAACCAGGCTTTTCCGCGGGCCATTCCGGCCGCCATATCGGTAGATCCGATGCCGGTCGAAAAAGCACCGAGAGCTCCGTAGGTGCATGTGTGCGAGTCGGCTCCGATGATGACATCTCCGGCGACGACGAGTCCCTGCTCGGGCAGGAGGGCATGCTCGATGCCCATTTCTCCGACCTCAAAATAATTGCTGATTTCGTGGTCATAAGCAAATTCGCGAAGCACTTTGCACTGCTCGGCTGCTTTTATGTCTTTGTTTGGAGTGAAATGGTCGGGGACAAGCACTACTTTATGCTTGTCAAAGACCTTTCCTGCACCCATTTTGTCAAATTCTTTGATTGCAACAGGTGTCGTAATATCATTTCCAAGCACGACATCAAGATCGGCTTCAATAAACTGCCCTGCTTTTACTTTCTTTAACCCCGCATGCGCCGCGAGGATCTTTTGTGTCATTGTCATTCCCATAATTGGCTCTCCTTTTCCTGTCTTATTTTGCGATCCCGCTCAAACAAAGTGTGCTTGTTTCTTTGTGCTTGCCTTCATAAAGCATCTTGTTGACGGCATTGATATAAGCATTGATGCTTGCTTCGATGACGTCGGTGGAAATACCTCTGCCGGTATACTTTCCTTGTTCTGTGCTGATTTTGAC
This sequence comes from uncultured Oscillospiraceae bacterium, assembly GCA_964550965.1. Classification (GTDB taxonomy): domain Bacteria; phylum Bacillota; class Clostridia; order Peptostreptococcales; family Anaerovoracaceae; genus STD2-154. Next base: position 3,212 of record CAZKCB010000160.1, on the reverse strand, counting down.
GAAAGCATCTCCGAGAGCGTCTTCTCCTTCGCTGACAGAGCGGAGCTGGTAATCCTCAAGATCCATATCGATCCCGACGATCTTTTCGATCGCTTTGAAGGCGGCATCGATGGGGCCTTCTCCGCGTGAAACTTTCTCGATCGACTTATCGTCTTTGATCAGCTTGATGACCGCTGTCGCCGTGATCCTGTTTCCACTGTTGATAACAAAGCTTTCGAGTTTCAAGGTCTTTGGTACTTCGGTGGAATCCTTGCTGATCAATGCTTCGATGTCCCTGTCATATACCCGCTTTTTCTTATCTGCAACGATCTTGAACTGGGCGAAAGCCTGTTCCAACGCTTCCTCTGTGATCTCGTACCCCAGATCCTTGATTTTGCTGCGGAAAGCATGCTTTCCGGAATGCTTTCCCAAGACCATGCTGTTTGTGGAAAGACCGACAGACTCAGGCGTCATGATCTCATAGGTTTCTTTGTTTTTCAAAATACCATGCTGGTGGATGCCCGCCTCATGTGCGAAGGCATTTTCGCCGACGATCGCTTTATTTGGCTGTACATTGACACCCGTGACACGAGAAAGAAGCTTCGAAGACCTTACAAGTTCGGTCGTAATGATCCCCGTTTCTGTTTGATAGAAATCACGGCGTGTCGCAAGTGCCATGACTATTTCTTCGAGTGCCGCATTTCCGGCTCTTTCTCCGATTCCATTGATCGTGCATTCGATCTGGGATGCTCCCGCTCTGATTCCGGCAAGCGAATTTGCAACGCCGAGTCCGAGATCGTTGTGACAGTGGATCGAAATATCCACGTTGTCCAAGGCCGGACAATGTTTCCGGATCTTCATCAGGAATTCATAGTATTCGTCCGGAACGGTGTAGCCGACGGTGTCGGGAATATTGATCGTCGTTGCACCGGCTTTGATGACTGCGTCAAAGACTTTTGCGAGGAAAAGCGGATCGCTTCTTGTCGCATCTTCGGCCGAAAATTCAATGTCGCTGCAATATTTCTTTGCGTATTTTACCATCTCTGCCGAGGTTTCAAGAACCTGTTCAGGACTCATATTAAGCTTGTACTGCATGTGGATCGGCGAGGTCGCAAGGAATGTATGGATCCGGGGCTGTGCTGCTACGGAAACCGCTTCCCATGCTCTGTCGATATCGTCTTTTGTGGTTCTTGCAAGGCTGGCTACGATCGATTCCTTGACGGTTTCAGCGACCGTTCTTACCGAAAGAAAATCTCCCGGCGAGGAAATCGCAAAACCGGCTTCAATGACATCTACTTTCATTTTTTCAAGCTGTTTTGCCAGTTCGATTTTTTCTCCGAGGTTCATGCTGCAACCCGGTGATTGCTCTCCGTCGCGGAGCGTGGTGTCAAAAATTTTGATTTTCCTGCTCATTTTCTTTTCCTCCATTTTTTCTCTACGCTCCGCCGGAAATAAAAAAATCCCCGGAGCTGTTACACTCCAGGGACGATATTATACTACCGCGGTACCACCCTGTTTACCGGAAATCAAACCCGGTCTCTCTTTCGGTTCTATCAAACCTGTGGCTTCGATAACGGGGCCTTCCGTAATTCCTTACTTGCTCGCGCGTTCGGGGATTCAGCTCAGGAGCGAGGATCGCGGGTCTTTACGTGTCGGTCTTTCAGCAACCGCCGACTCTCTGTAACGTTTTCAGCACCGGTCAAACTCCGTCATAGCATTTTGAATGATATTGTTGTAAGTATACAAAAGCAAAGTTTATTTGTCAATTAGTTTTTTTCTTTTTTTATTTCCCCTGCAAAAGAGCTTTTCCCTCGCCGATCCGTCTTGCGATGAGCTCAGCTGTCGTTCTCGTCTCTTCTTCATCGAAATGGCCGCCCGTCTTCTTTTCGACTTCGTGATCGGCTAAAACAACGGATAATTCGTTGATATCCTCTTTACCGTCGATCCGGATCATCATCATCAGAACATTTTTTTCCTCGATCTTCTGCTCTGTGGTAAGGCGTTCTACAAGACGATCTTCGATCAGCAATTCTTTGAGCTTATCCCTGTCATAACGGTAGGTATGAGATTTCGAGACAATGCCGTCTCTGTGATTTACGATGCAGGTGTGAGAATAAACCGCCTCTTCATCAAAGACCAGCGTCACCAGAGCAAAATTCGAATAGCGGATCTTGCCCGTTTCGTCGGCTTTCCAAAGCAGCGGGATGTGACGGTTTGCCGCATAATAATTCGGCCCGGTGAGGTGGATGTATTCGCTCGCGGCAGAAAGTCCAAAGGAACTTGTCAAAGCTTCTTCTGCGGTTTTTTTCGCATTTCCACTATCAAAATCGGCGATTTCCTGAAAACGGGCATCACTGATCGGCACCCTTGGTGTTTTGTCCTCTGTCCGCATGGTGAAAACGCCTTTGAGTCCTAAAACGATGCCGGCTGCCGTCATAAGCCAGAAAAGATATTTTTCGATGCCGGACGCACTGTGTCCCCCCAAAAGAAGAGGGAAAACAAACGCTCCCATGATGATCAAAAGCCCGCCGCCGACGATGTAGCCGAAACCCTCTCCCGAACGAAAATCTCCTGCGCCCTCAAAATATTTGTGCGCATCGCCTCTTCGGCGGAGTTCCTTTATGTGTTCTTCTGAAAAGACATCTTTCTGCAATTTTCCCTGCGTCATTTCTTCCTGCATTGCTTCCTCCAACGTTTGTTTACTTTTTGCTGGCCAATTCTTCCTGCAAGAGAATTTTTCGGACTCTCTTTTCGAGATTGGGACGGTCAAGCCAAACCTGCGTTCCGCAGGTCAGGCATTTCAGGCGAAAATCCATCCCCGTGCGCATCACTTCAAAGGTTTTCCCTCCGCAGGGATGTGGCTTTTTGAGCTCCAGAACATCCCCGACATTGATCTTCATAGGCATTTTCTTATCGCTCCTCCAACCACCTTATTTTTTCAGCGCCGGGATCTTATCGGTTCCCATATAGCTTTGCAGCGCCTTCGGAATCAAAACAGATCCGTCTGCCTGCTGATAATTTTCAAGAACCGCCGCTGTGGTCCTTCCGATCGCGAGACCCGAACCGTTCAATGTGTGGACGAATTCGGTCTTGCTTCCGTTGTCTCTGCGGAAGCGGATATTTGCTCTTCTTGCCTGATAGCTTTCAAAGTTGCTGCAGGAAGAGATCTCAACGTATCTGTTATAGCTCGGCATCCAGACCTCAATGTCGTAAGTCATAGCGGAACTGAATCC
>CAZKCB010000159.1:0-5454 GCA_964550965.1 uncultured Oscillospiraceae bacterium | reverse complement strand
GCTGGAACCGGAGATACGGACAATGCCTCGTTCAACATCAGCGGAAACAATTTACGCATTACCAATAGTCCCAACTATGAGGCAAAAAACAGCTATGCTGTTCGGATTCGGTCCACAGATCAGGGGACATTGCTATATGAAAAAACGTTTACCGTCACCATCAACAATGTTAACGAAGTGCCAATCACCACGATATCCACTGCGGCTCTTTCCACTGATACAGCTATCAGCACGGACTTTATTACGAGTGTGGCAGCCCAGACAATTAGCGGTATGCTGAGCGCAAACCTCGCAACAGGCGAGTCTGTTGAGGTTTCTTATGATAACGGTGGTACATGGAGCAATGCAACTGCTTCGGTTGGCTCAAATGTCTGGTTCACAACGACAACTCTGTCCGGGAGCAATATTTTTAAAGCCCGCGTAACAAATGCGGAGGGCAGTAGTACGGCGTATACACACACCTATGTACTGGATGATACAGTACCTACTGTAACCATAACAGCCGGCATGACAGCAGGTGGAGACGTGCTCGTCAATATTTCGGAAAAAGCAACTGGATTCAATGTCGTAGCACAGAGTAGCAAGGCGACAGTTACACTGTATGTCGCGCCATCGACCACCGCAAATACAATCGGAGTAATTACGGGTGCTGCAATTGGAAGTGCTACCTCCGCAGGTGCAAATATTGATACAATAATTGCGATTGCCCCAAATAATGCGGGATTGCTTGATGGTACATCCTATAAGGTATATGGGATTGATGTGGCAGGAAATATATCGACGATTTCGGCCATTGCCTTTAGGGCAGACCTTGCAGAACCGATAATAAGCGCATCAACACCGGTTGCAGCAAATAACACTTACATAGACATTACTTTCAGCGAGCCAGTACGCGGATCCAATAACGGCACAACACTCGTTGATAAGACTAAATTTGCGGTCAACTTCCTTGCCAACGGCGGAACAGTAACTGGTGCGGCAATATCGTCAATAACAAAAACTACAGGGGCTAATATTGACGGCTCGGAGACTACTATACGGTTTAACTTAAATGTAACTGGCATTTCCAATGGTAAAGAAACAATTGAAATCAAGCCGGCTGACGGCATTTCAGTTTATGATATTACCGGTAACCCTATGGCGGCATTGCAGACAACCGGTACAAAGACTCTGATAGCTCCGGTTTCAGGAGGTCACACTCCAGCAACTCCGACTAACACGGTCGTCGAGGTGAACGGGAAGAAACAAGATGCAGGAACGTCGAGTACAAAAACCACGGGCGGTCAGACAACGACGACGATAAAAGTCGACGATGCAAAGATGGATAAATTGATTGCTGACAGCGGCGAGAAAACAAAAGTTACACTGCCGAGTGCTGGCTCCGATGTGACGGTCGGCGAGCTTAATGGCCAGACAGTCAAGAACATGGAAAACAAAGAAGCAACCCTGGAAATAAAAACAGAAACAGTATCCTACACACTGCCTGCGTCGCATATAAATGTCGGGGACGTATCTGCCCAATTTGGCGCGCAGGTTGAACTAAAGGACATCAAAGTCAGTATCTCGATTGCCGAACCTAAAGCAGACACCGTAAAAATAGTCGAGGATACAGCGAACAAGAACAGCTATCAGCTTGTCGTAAAACCTGTCGAGTTTGAAATCACATGCACGAGCGGTGATAAGACCGTTTCAGTGAGCAAGTTCAATGGCTATGTTGAAAGAACCGTGGCCATACCGGATGGCATTGATCCCTCAAAGATCACTACCGGAATCGTATTGAACGCTGATGGCACGTTCTCGCATGTACCTACCTCGATCATCGTGATCGGCGGGAAGTATTATGCAAAGATAAACAGCCTGACAAACAGCACCTATTCTGTCATTTACAATCCCATTGAATTTGCGGATGTTGCGAATCATTGGGCAAAGGCCGCCGTCAACGACATGGGTTCGAGAATGATAGTCAGCGGGATGGACAGCAAAAAGTATGATCCGGACAGCGACATCACCAGAGCGCAGTTTGCGGCGATCATTATTCGGGCATTAGGTCTTCAGGCGGGATCGGGAAGCACCGGTTTTAAAGATGTCAAAGCTTCCGATTGGTATGCCGGAGCGGTCAAGACCGCGACGGAATATGGGATCATTTCCGGTTATGGAAACGGAACCTTCGGGCCGAATGACAAGATCACAAGAGAACAGGCCATGGCCATGATTTCAAGAGCGATGAAGCTCACCGATCTTGAAGCGGGGCTTGCAGCTGGCGAAGCGGCAAAGCTGCTTGCTTCCTATACGGACGGAGCGACATCAGCAGCCTATGCGAAGACAAGCATCGCAGAGTGCCTCAAAGCAGGGATCGTGACTGGAAACGGCGGAGGGATCCTTGCACCGAAAGAATACATCACACGTGCAGAAGTCGCAGTGATTGCACAGAAGCTACTGCAAAAATCCAATTTGATCTAATGGATAGCAAAAAACAGACCAATAGATGATACCTATACAAAAAGCAGCTTGCAAAGGCTGCTTTTTGTATAATATGTCGGGTTTGGCGGAATAATCTTGAATGTAATAGATGAGACGTCTTAGAAAACAAGGAGGGAAACTTTGATGGGGGATTCGGACGACAAGCTTGCGGCACTTTTAAAGACAGACCCACAACAAGGATATGCTGAATTAACAGATAGATACCTGGGTTTTGTCTATAAAATCGCGTACAGCAAACTTTTGGGTACATGCAGCAAGGAAGATATCGAGGAATTCGTGTGTGATATTTTTTATGAGTTTTACTGCAATCGGGATAAGCTCGATCTCGAAAAAGGTTCTATAAAAACGTTTTTAGCAGTATTTACGAAGCGGAGAGCAATAAACCTGTTTCATAAAAAAACAAAAGGAGAAGAAGCGATCTCTTTATATGATGATAACCTGGAAAACATATTGATTGCCAACGAAAATGTGGAACAAGGAATTTTAGAAGCAGAGAAAAAAACAAAATTGATTGACACAGTCAAAGCTCTTGGATCCCCTGACTCTGAAATCATCATCAGAAAACATTATTTGGGAGAGACGCTCAGAGAAATCAGCATTGATCTGGATATGAAAGTGAAAACGGTAGAAAAGCGCTATGAAAGAGCGTTGAAAAAATTGAGAAGTAGTATGGGAGGTGTTGAAAATGAGTGAAAATACAAAGAATACTCCTGAAAATATGGAAGGATTGCTAAATTCTTTTGATGATTTGACGTTAGAGGAAACAGAAATCCTTTTAGAGGGAATAAACAAGGTAACGCTTCCTCCCTCTGAGGAGATCCGCTTAAAAACAAAAATACTTGAAAAAACCGGCGGCTACCCTATTCGCGTGAAAAATAAAAAGCATATGAGAAGAGCCCTCCTTTGCATTGCCGCAGTAATGGTCTGTACCATTGTGGCGGACGGAGCTTCAAATCTGGACGGGTTGCAGCGATTTTGGGGAAATGATACTGAAATCTACAGCAAAAGAACCGTAGAAACGATCCAAAGCGTTCAAAATGAGAACATCAAATTCAATATAGAGGGGATCGTTGCGGACAAATACCAGTGTGTTTTTGTGATAAGCATCGAGGCGCTTACAAAAGAAGGCCGGAAGATCATCAATAAGAATACCGACAAGCATTATATCCTTCCGCTGACAATAAAACGCAGCTTCCTAAGCGGAGATCCCAATCAGGGTGCAAGCGGAATTTTCCAGTATACCGATGATAATAAAAACAAAGATTACAAAGCTTATCGCTGTGATTTTGAGCTTAAAAACGTAGACCTTACCGAGCCTGTATCCATAGAATTTGAAGGGCTGAGCATGAACTTCGATATTCCGCAATCCATGGGAATGATCACTCTGTATGCTGGTTCTGCGGCAGCGTCTCAAAGTGTAGATCTGTCGCCGATCGGATACTATTATAAACCGGCAGGAATTGACGAGGACGATCCACTCAGTACTGAATTTGGAGAGGTAAGACTGATCAACGAGGACGGTACGTTGGATGAGAAACTTGGGTATCACGGTGCTATGGTTCGTGGAGAAAATGAGGAAGTAATGGTGATTGGATCTTTTACAGAACTCATCGATTTAAACGACTATTTGGGAATCCAAATCGACGGGATAAAATACACCGCAAAGTAGATTGTTGGAGTGATATGTATAGAAAAAGCAGCTTGTAAAGGCTGCTTTTTCTATGCTATTTAAATGCGGTTATTATATCACTGCGAAAATGGGTATATTAAGCTGAAATAAATTTTGGGATTAAAAATTTTCTGCAACTAGAAACCTGTCAGGACATGATCATTGTAATGGAATGGAGGAATGGAAAATGGACCTTTTAGAAGCAATGAAAGCGCGGCACGCTGTCAGGCAGTATACAGATCAAAAAATAGAACAGGAAACCATAGAAGAGCTGCAAAGAGAAATTGAGGCTTGCAATCAGGAAGGGGCAATTCATATCCAGCTTGTTACAGATGAAAAAGAGGCCTTTGGCGGAACTATGGGACACTATGGCAACTTCGTCGGCGTTCAAAATTATATTGCCTTGATTGGAACAAAAGACAAGAGCTTAGATGAAAAGATCGGTTATTACGGCGAACGTATCGCATTAAAAGCACAGCAGTTGGGCTTGAATACATGCTGGGTAGCTATGACATTCAGTAAAAGAAAGTGCAGAGTAAAAATAAACGAGGGAGAAAAAATGGTCTGCGTGCTTTCTCTTGGTTATGGAAAAACGCAAGGGGTTCCCCATAAAAGCAAAGACATCAGAGAATTATGTGGTTTTGAAGGCGAGATGCCTGAATGGTTCCAAAAAGGGATGGAAGCTGCCGCACTTGCACCTACGGCAATGAACCAGCAGAAGTTTATGATATCGCTTAAAAATGATATAGTCAGTGCCAAAAAAACAGGAGGTTTTTATTCCGATGTGGATCTTGGCATTGTGAAATATCATTTTGAACTTGGGTCCGGAAGAAAAATAGTTTTGGAGTAACCTTTAAATGAAAGATAAATGGAAAAGGAGGTTTTTTTGTTATGGAAGAAATGAAATGTCCCGTGACAGGCAAAACAAGAAAAGCCATTTCAGGCAGTGGCTCTTCTAACCGCGACTGGTGGCCAAACCAGTTGAACCTGAAAATTCTGCACCAAAACTCCAACTTGAGTGATCCGATGACCCCGGATTTCAACTATCGTGAAGAATTCAAGAAACTCGATTTGGAAGCCTTGAAGAAGGATATCTATGCGCTGATGACAGATTCCAAGGACTGGTGGCCTGCGGATTATGGTCACTATGGGCCGTTCTTTATCCGGATGGCCTGGCACAGTGCAGGCACTTATCGCGTCGGCGATGGCCGAGGTGGCGCTGGGAGCGGGAGTCAACGCTTTGCGCCTCTGAATAGTTGGCCTGATAACGTGAACCTCGATAAGGCACGGCGTTTGCTTTGGCC
>CAZKCB010000158.1:0-5482 GCA_964550965.1 uncultured Oscillospiraceae bacterium | reverse complement strand
CTCGGTCCCGGGCAAGGCCATTTTTTTACAAATAATAGGTCAGGGCACCGTTTGAGGTCCCTTTTGCCGCCTCTTCGTCGATACCGAAAGCCGGAGCGAAATTCCGGCAGTAAGCCGTGACTTTATCGCCTTTCTCACCGAGGCAAAACGCATGGACCCCCGTGACTTGATATCTTGCAGAAAGTTCTGCGAGAGCCGCAAAATCAGGCCGAATACGTTCGAGGGCTCTGCGGTTTGCTACCGGCAAAAGAATATCGGGAAGACCGGTTGAAATGATTTCCGGATATAGCCTCTTTGTTTTCTCAAAAACTTCTACATCTTCGTCATGGAGCCCCATGATCCGGCAAAGTTCTTCGAGTGCCGGCGCCTGATCGATCTTGCCTCGTTCTTCAGGAGTGGCCATATCCATTGTGGCAAGCCCTTTTTCGATGCGGACCGTGATCCTCCCGGCCAAGGTTTCGAAAAGATAGCTTTGTTTTTCGGAAACAAGACCTTTCTTTGAGAGTGCGGAAAAAGCTCCTATCGTGGCATGCCCGGCCAATTCGACTTCCTCTGCAGGGGTAAAATAGCGGACTTGAAAATCGCCGTCCGTTTTTTGCCTCACAAAGGCGGTTTCGGAATAGCGAAGTTCCGCGGCTGTTTTCTTCATGAGCTCATCAGGAGGATAGACCTGACCGGGAGGAACAAGCACAACACCGGCCGGATTTCCGCCAAAGAGTGTTTCGGTAAAGGCATCGACGATATAGAATTTCATCTTTTGCTTTGCCCCCTTTATGACAGATTTATAAAAGCGGCCGCCGTCTCTTTTACAGAGATCAGGCAAGCCGCTTCATTGTTATTGTTTTCGTTTATTGTTTTACTAATACTATTTCTGCTACGCCCGGTTCATCTCCTGTAACCGAGAATGCTCTTACCTTCGAGTTCACATCGATATCGGATAAGCTTCCCGCCTCATAGCTTAGTGTGGCACCATCTGTTTTCGCAACATAGATACTTGCATCCTCAAGAATGGTGATCATCTTTGTCGGGGCAACTCCAAGCTGTACTGTCATTACATGATTAGTGATGGCATTTACATTTGCCCAGCCTATGCCTGCGGCTCCGGCACCGAGGAGATTTTCAAAACCGGAAGGAGAGCCGATTCCTGCAAAAGCTGTATCGGAAGTATCCACACCTGTAACTACGCCGTTTGACATTTTGAGTCCATAAAGGTCTCCTGCCGCAAGATGCGCTGCGAGAGTAGCGAAGTTTCCGGTAGAACTGCCTTTTGTTTTAACATAAAGGGTATTGTCTCCAAGCAGGAATTCAAGTTCCTGCACTTTATCGCCGTCCTTATTTGTCGTTGTTGCCACATCTGCAACGATGCCGTAGGCTCTGCCGGAATAGGCGGCGAGCTGACCCGCAGGATCCTTAGTTCCGGTATCTTCTTTTGGCAAAGTCGGTGTGCCTGTTTTGTTTGCTTCGACGATCTTATCGACGACGGAGTAATCCATCATCGCCACATATCCGCGAAGTGCTGGATAGTCACCCTTAAACGGCACCCCTGCGAGCATTCCCAGTTCTTTTGCTTTGCTATAAAAATTCGTCGGCCATGTTCCGGAAAGATCGCTCACCTTATAGCCCAGTGCCTGTACGAGCATTGCTGTCATTTCATTATAGGTTACTTCTTTTCCCGGTGCGAAAGTCCCGTTCGGATAGCCTTTGACCACACCTTTGGCAACCGCATAGTTGATATACTTTACAGCCCAGGCATAGCCGGAAAGATCTTTGAATCCGCTTGCTGCTGCCGCTGTAAGGTTCGCTTCGGAAGCCCCCATGCTTCTGACCACGATCACACAGGCTGCTGCACGGTTGATGCCTTCCTTCGGACGATAGGTCCCATCCGGATATCCCGAAATCACGCCATCCTCGATCAGTCCCTTCACTGCTGTTTCAAAACTCGTTCCTGCGACATCCGAAGGTGTTGCTAAGCTTACAGCTGTTGTTGTGGCTTCCGCTGCAAAAACCATCGAAAAGCTTGACAGGATAAGTACGACTGCAAGCATAAATGACATTGTCTTTTTCATTTCTCTGTTCCCCCTTTTTTATTTTCCGGCTCCGAACCGCCTGCTGCGGAAATCGACCGGTTTATCTCTTTTTTTATCGTAACATATGTACCCAGGATTATGCAACGAAAGCCCTAAAGTGAAACTAAAATTTAATATGAGGGCAGTACCCAATATCCCTACTCGAACGATAAAACGCCACTTCCCATTTACCTTGGAAACCGCTCGTTCTTCAAACTTTGTAGAACTCAGGCGGTTTCTACGGCAAACAGGAGCTGGCGTTTCGCAAATAGGGCAAGTTGACAAATGGTATTGGGATGTGCAGCCACGATTTGTTTGGGTTTTGTCTTGCCGGATTTAACTCGAACAATTTTTCTTACTCGTTGAAATTGATACTGATGTTACCTGTCGTGAGATCTCCCGTTGCCCCGGTCACTTTCGCCTGTGCAATGGTAAAGGTCAGATTGCTTACATCGTTGGCATTAGCATGAGCGAAAGCTGTGCCAGTGATGTTTATGCGTAAGGTGGTATTATCCATTCTGGCAGCGGTGAAGGTAAAACCTGCAGGCAGATGGGAAGCTGTAATATTGGCCTCTGATATATCGGGCGCAAAAGTACCATTGGCTATGCTAACCTCCACGATCCCGCTCCCCAGAGTCCCCGGCATACCTCCTTCCACAAGCGTGGCCGGATTCGTCGACACGATGCTGGCCGTTGGTCCGCCACCGTCTACACTCAATGCCACGGCATTCAGCGCAACATCAGAAACACTGATCATAAGATTCGTACTTCCTGCTGTAGTGAGAATAAGCGGAACGGTGTAGTTACCGGGAGTTATAGCAGATTCGCTCACGATCCCTCCAAGCGTAACTGTATTTGCTTCTGCAGAGAAAGCGACTTTCATCGCCGGATCCATAAAATTCGCTCCTGTAACGGCATTTCCGGAAGTATCTTTCAGAGAAACGATCAAATTGAATGGCGTGCCCGCAGTGATACTTCCTGTCGTCGCGATCGTTGTGTTTGCAGTACTTATGGTCCTGACATCCAGGGCATAGCTTCGAATCGTTGACCAATCCGAGGAAAGTACCGTGAGAATGTCACCCACTGCCAAAAGGTCTGCCGGTGCCGTGCTGTCCGGATCCTTATTAAGAGCGTTTCCAAACACCGCCGCTTTGGGAGGTACATTGGCAAGAGTCGTAACAATATATCCCTGATCGGTGCCTTTTTGTAAGTTCCCCAGGAACGGACCGACTTGCGTGCCTGCAAGGATCGGAGAAGCACCTGAGCTGATTGTATTTGCCGCGCTGTCAAGAGCCGTCGGGTGACTGACTACAGTGTAGATCGGTGCACTGGAGGGATTGTTCTTACTGCTTATCGTTGAGACCGTATCCCCCACGATTTCTAAGAAGGAGACCGCTGTTCCGGCTCCAGAACCGGAAAGTCGGAGTGACAAGTATCTGATCGTGCCGATGTTGTCATCCATAATGTATATCGTTATTGCACTGTTACTTATCGTCGAGCCTGAAATTCTGGTTCCGGCAAAGGTCAAAGTATCTGTGACCGGATCCAAGCTTGCAGTCAAAGTGTCAAAGTTTGCTGAATCGGTGTTGTGCCCCGGAACAAATGTGTACAAGCACTTTATGGTTTTTCCGCCATAGTTTCCAACCGAAGGCGCTGCGGCTTTGATCCCCGGATATCCTATCAACGCACCGCCATTTATTGTCACTGCGCTGTAGGAAGTCGATGCATCGGTAATGTCAAAGGGCTGCGTGAGGATAGGCAGATTGTAGGGAGACGCTGCGTCATATGCGGCATTTCCTTCTACTTTGATTTTCAGAGCAGTTGCGTTTGTATAATCCGGTGTGAGTTTCAAATACGGAATGGCAACGGTTTTTGTCACATTCCACGCACTGCCGGGCGTAGTTCTGACGAGCTTTATTTCAGTAAGATCATGCTCGTAAACAACGAAATTTTTGAAAGCACCGGTTCCGCTAAAGGATCCCGTTCCAAGCTCGATATCTCCGAGAATGGAAATCGCTCCGGTCGAGGTGTTAAATGTGATCTCGCTGTCGGAGGCATCTACAAGCTCTTTCAAACTCAACTGGATTGCCGGGACGGTTGCGAGCGAACCCGCCGACCTGTGAAACTTGATGTAAGAAGCCTCCTTATCAAGAACATTATACAGGTCTTCGAAATCAATTGCGGCCGCAGTAGGTGCAGTGCTCTCTTTTACATCTTCAATATTGATGTGCATGCTTCCGAAGGCTACAGTCATTCCAAAATCGGGAGCCGTATTCAAAGCTGCCGGTGCCGCTGCTGCGACGTTGAGGGTCTTGACCGCCGATTCGATCCCGTCAATGGTCACGGTGAAGAAATAGTCGTCGGCTGTTGTCGGCGTACCTGTCACATTCAAAGTCAGTGCATTGTTCGCTACTGCCGCCGCCTCAGCGATGCTGATGCCAGCAGGCGTATTTCCGGCCGCAGTCTTTGCGGCTGTTGTATACCAAGTGATCGTTGCCGACTTGCCATTCGCAATGTTAGCAGTCGTTACAGCGTAAGTCCTGCCGGCTGCGGAAGTTCCTGCCTGAAGCGCTGCGCCGCCGAGGTTTCCGACAGTAACTGTCTTGAGGGCTGCCGGAGTAATCACGACCGTTGCAGCGGAAGGTGCAGTGAAGCCTGCTGCCATCGCCGCCTGCTTCGGACCCACAGTATAATTTTTAGTATTCGCTCCAACTGTACCGCTTACGGTTATTGTTGCCAATTTATCATCACCGGAAGAAGAAAGCACGATCGTGGAAATCGTCCCCAGATCCGCTACATTGGTTCCTCCAAGATTCCAGTTGGTATTGGTATCTCCACCCGAACCGGCAAATGCTCCGGTGGTCAGTGTATAGTAGATCGTATTTGTGCCTTCTGTGGCTGCCGCTGTGCCTGCTCCAGCCACATTAGCCGCCTCAGGCACCGTATATGTCGCGCTCGGCAGGATGGCCGCCACTCCTTCTCTTCTGATCAAAACAGTTACCGCAGAAGAAGAAATCGTCAGTCCGGAAATGGTGGTATTCGATCCACCTCCAACTGCACCAACGAACACCGGAGTGCCTGTGATATCTCCATTCCATAGTCCGCTGCCGATTTTCCATTCAAGGTGAATATAGGTTACAGCTCCTGTATTGTAGATTTCTTCGTCACCATTACTCCATGTCCCGTTTGGTCCGGGGCCTTTGACCATGCCGACTTCTACTGCAGGTTTTTGAGTCACTGCAAGAAGATCGACCCAGGAGCTCGCCGAATTCGTCCCGCTTGCCGCTCTTCTGATCTGCAAGGTCTCCGGGCCATTGGCGACCAGCGCATCCATCTGCGCTTCGTTGAAAACAATAGATGCATGGGTCGCGTTGATCGGATAGGACACTGTGGTTACGTGAAATCGTCCGCCATCC
>CAZKCB010000157.1:0-5495 GCA_964550965.1 uncultured Oscillospiraceae bacterium | reverse complement strand
TCGGATACCTTATTTTGTTGCGGCACATCAATGCGTGTTTCTACGGAAATCCCTTCGTTTTTTGCTTTTGCGAGGCAGGAATTCAAAATCAGATTGACTGCATAGTTACTGCAGTAAGTTTCCACAACGCTTTCTTCTATGCTTTGTGAGACATCAGCAATATACGCTTGCGCTGCTTCCTTATTATTATCTGAAAGAAAAGCATTGATCAGATTCAGATGGTGTCGCATATCGTGGCGATAGATCGCTGCGTGTTCTTGCGATTCTCGCAGTGAGTCAAACTGAGCTTTCGCCGAAGTGACCTGCAAGCGAAGAATATCGCTTTCGGTTTCCATTGTGATTTGCTGCCGGGTTTGCCTGAAATGTCTTAAAATAAGAGCATAAGATGCAAAGACTAAAATAAGTGCGGCAACAGCATAGATTAGAATGATATCCGAGAGGGCCCCGTACATATCCGACAGCACTGTGTCCAAATTATATTTTCCTAAAAAATAGGTGATTGCCGTATAAGAAAGTGGGATCGCACAGAAACCGAGCCAACCTTGATTTGTGTTGCGAAGCATATAAAGAAATGCAGGGCGAACATATCGGTAAAGCAAAAAGCCTACCGGCAAATACAGCGCGTAGCAAATCAGATTCAAGATCGTTCTGTCGTAACCCCAGAAAGAACTAACGACTAACGCGATCAAACTGAACGATGTGACGATCGCGATGACGGTCGAATTGATAAAGAAAACTTTTATTCCGCTGAATCTTGAAAGAAGCATAAATATAATAAGCACCGGGAGATGTACAAGAAGAGGATACATCATCATAAAATGTACATAGCCGAATTTGTATAGAACAAAGATATCAAGGATCAAGAACACGGCGCCCAGTAAGCCCGAAAGGTAGAGATTCCTCTTGTTTCTCAGATCACAGTCGAGAAAGGTATACAGCATAAAAATGGCAAAAAGAAAAGACAGGATCGACCGTATATAATCCAATGAGATTTACCTCTGCTCTTTCTGAAAGGAATAATCCAAATAGCTTTGTTTGACTTCTTTTAAAGCATTTCTCGACATGGGGATGCAAAGACTGTTAAGCGTTGTGATCCCTTGGGGTGAAAGTCCTCTGATATGATCCATATTGACAATATACGAGCGGTGCGGTTTTACAAAACGTTTGTCTGCCAATAAATGCGGCTCGATTTCGGAAAGCGTTCCGCTTATTTCCGTCAAAACACCATCTTTTTTTTGGAAGCAGAGAGTTCGGCCAATGACTTCAACATAAACGAGGTCTCTGAAATCTATTTTGCAGAGACCTGCTTTTGCTTTGACAATAATGGACTGTCCAGAATCATTGAAAAAATCATTGCGGGCTTTTTCCAAAGCAGGGAAAAGCTTTTCTTTTTCAACTGGTTTTAAAAGGTAATGAAACGCACTTACCGAATAGGAGTCAACGGCAAATTCCGAGGAAGATGTCAAAAATACGATTTTTGAAACCGTATCCGTTTTTCTGATTTTTGTGGCAAGTTCAAGGCCATTGACCTCGGGCATGAGGACATCCAAAAGAAAAAGGTCAAAATGCCTTCCGCTTTCAATCTCTACAAGCAACGCTGCACTGCTTTCGAAAAAGCAGATGCTTATTCCCTCATCGAAAGGATATACCGTAAGGTATTCGTTTAGAAGGTGTTCGAGCTGCTGAAGTTCCTCTTTATTGTCATCGCAAACAGCGATCTTCATTGTTACACCATCCATAAATATCTAATATTGGGGCGGGTTGTTATTAAAATAACAAATAATACAATAATCATATCTCATTGTGATCTCCGACACAAGTAAAGTTTGCATTTCATGACAGAAAAACAACATCTCATGCAGATGCCATGGATTTCAAATGCTTAATTCTACTATAATAATAGTATACAGTATTGAAACCTATCAAATACAGAGTGGTCATGAATTGTGGTATCTGATGCAACTGTTTTTACTGTTCAAATATATAAGGACTATATTACTTCGAAAACGACTGAAAAAAGAAGAGGGAGAAAAAATGAAAAAAAGAAAACTAGTAAGCATGGTTTTGACGCTGTGCATGGTGGTATCCATGCTACCATTCGCAACTTCGCCGATTTATGCAGGCGCAGGAATGGACTTAACAGTAACTGGAATAGAAGGTACCGATTACACCTATGCCGGAGGTGTCCTTACGATAACAAGTGGTACTGCAATTAGCATAAGCGGCACTACAACAACAGATAAAATTGTGGTCCAAAGCGGAATCACAGCGAACCTTACGTTAAACGGCGTCAACATCGACGTAAGCGCGACTTCCGGTGCTTGCGCCTTTGACATGGCCGGTGCGACCGTGAATCTAACCCTTGCCGGGGTAAATGTATTAAAAAGCGGGGAAACAAAGGCTGGATTACAGGTTCCAATCGGCGCAGCGGTGACCATTGCGGGTGGCGGGTCACTGAATGTTACAGGGGGAACACAAACATCATACAACAGTTCAAATGGTGGTGCAGGGATTGGTGCGGGCAGCGGCAATGATACAGGTACGGTCACCATCAATGGCGGGACCATTGTGGTTCAAGGCGGAGAAGGAGCTGCAGGCATCGGCGGCGCATATTTCAAAAATGCCGGCACAATCACAATAAATGGCGGAACTGTTACAGCCAGGGGTTGGGGAGCTGGAATTGGCGGAGGAGGTCATAGCAACGGCGGTACAATCACCATCGGAGGGACTGCAAATGTCACTGCTTATGGACCAATCTACAGCGGCGGCAGTGCGGGAATCGGTGGGGGTTATTATGGTGGCAATGGTGGAACCATTACGATTAAAGACACTGCCACGGTGACAGCAAGAGGCTCAGACGATGCTGCAGGGATCGGTGGAGGAAGTGGTTCTCCTGGAAACGGCGGCACCATCACCATCAGTGACAGTGCAAACGTGACCGCCATGGGAGGGCTGAACGCAGCCGGAATCGGTGGAGGCGTAAATGGCTCAGGAGCTTTACTCACCATTGGTGCTAATGCAAAAGTTAAGGCTTCCAGTGCAAACGACAATCTAGCGATTGAAAGTGTTACAGGAAGCGCTATAAACTCATATATCTTGATGGCAACCTATTCGAGTTATAGAATGGCAGATAAGAAAGCGGAGATTCGTAATGCCACAGGAGGTGTACTCGATCCTGCAATCGAGTGGTCGCCGACGACAAACATCTATCAATCCATAGCGTTTACAATCCCGAGCGGAGCTGCAGATTACATGGTGTATACAGGTGGACAAAAGTATTACCAGGAAAACACGGGAACTCAAGTCGATCAGTTTGCAGTAACCGGAGCAGGGCTCACGGCCTACAACAATGTAAATCTACTCAAAAAACCAACGCCGACAGCAACGATCGACTATGTCAATGAAATGTTAATGGGGCTTAATGCAAGTAGCGGTTATTATGTAGATTGGACTAATAAGACTTCCAATGCTGCAGGCAAGATTGCCATTGAAGCAAACTGGTATGGAACAGATATCGACCTTATTTTAAAGGGCGACAATGTAACGACTACTTACAGTGATGCACGAGTCATTTCAATCCCCACAAAACCAACGGTGACACCGACGCCTTCCGCGATCCTGCCGACAACGATTGGTGGTACCGGAGGCCTTGGTGCGGTGAACGATACGATGGAATATAAGCTGACAACAGCAAGCGCGTATACGGCAGTCCCTGCGGCAGCGACATCGGTCAACGGACTTGCAGTAGGTAGTTACCATGTAAGATTTAAAGCAACCGCAACGAGCTTTGCCGGACCGACTGCGACGGTTGCGATCACGGCCTTCACAGGAACGCAGGAAACGACACCGACTGTATCCATTGACTATATAAATGAACAGTTGACCGGACTGACAGCAAACGGTACTTATACCGTGGGTGGCACAGCAAAAACGGCTAACAACACCGGAAATATTCCAGTTGACTCTACTTGGATTGGTACGACCAAAAGCATTGTCAAGAGTGGTAACGGCACAACAACAACGAACAGTGCCGGACGAAATCTTGTTATTGCAGCAAGACCGGCAGCGCCTGGTGCAACAGGACATAATCCGACGACAATCGGCGGAACCGGAAGCATAGACGGTCTTGCTGACACGATGGAATACAAACTCAGTACAGCGGGATCATGGACGGCTGTTCCTGCGACGGCCACCTCCATCGGAGGATTAACCGCAGGAAACTATTATGTAAGAATAAAGGCAACGGCAGATACTTTTGTAGGTACAAGCAAAACGATTCCGATCGCAGCGTTCGGTGCTACCGCCGAAGCAACGCCAGCCGCCTTAGCAGACTATGCAAACGAAAAATTGACAGGGCTGACTCCGAGTGCAATTTATATTATCGGTGCGACAGAATATACAACTGACGGAAACGGCAAGCTTCCGATCCTGGCAAGCTGGCTTGGCAACAATATTTCTATCGTCAAAAAAGGAGATGCCATTACAACAACGAATTCCAGTCCTCAGAGTATTACAATTGGAGCACGTCCGGCCACTCCGACAGCGGCAGTCTTCACGGTAACGCAGCCTATCGCTTCGGGTGGGGCAGCAACGATCGCAGGCATCACTGCTTCGATGGAGTATTCGATAAACGCAGGAATCAGCTGGACCGACGGTACCGGCGATCCTCTGTTTAAAACAGATGGAACGACCGTTCGTATTCGTGTAAAAGCTACAAATGCTGCTCCTTGCAGCTTGAATTACAGCATTGCGCTCGTTTATACTCCGGCCGGCGGCAGTGGTGGCGGACACGGCTCAAATTCGGGCGGTACTGCAGCAGACCCAATCAAAACAACGGTCAACAGCGGTGAAGAGGTCAAAATTGACAATCTCGCAAAGATCGTTACCGATAAAAAGGAACTGACGGTCAAATCAGACTTGGGAACTGTTGTATTCGATACAAAGGCCTTAACCGCAATTGATAACCAAACCACTGAAAAGATCACTGTTGTGATCGAAAACGCAAAAGAAGAAAAACTCTCTGACACACAGAAAACAATGGTAGGAGACAGACCGGTCTATGATCTGTCGGTTATGTCGGGCGGGAAAAAGATCAGCGATTTCAAGGGAGGAACCGTAACTGTTACTCTTCCGTATGAATTGAGAGCAGGAGAAAAAGCGGAAGGTGTTGTTGTCTGGTATCTCGCAGACGATGGAACATTGACCCCGGTGAGCTGCACTTACGATGCGGCAGCAAAAGCGGCAACCTTTACAGTAAGCCATTTTTCAAAGTATGTAGTTGGTTATGACGCAAAATATGATGCAGCATGGGTCAATCCGTTCAAAGATGTTGCCACAAAGGCCTGGTATTATGAAGTGGTAGGCTTTGCTTATCAAAACGAGTTGATGCTCGGAAAGACAGCTACAGCCTTCTCACCGGACGGCAGCACAACAAGGAGCATGATCGTTTCGATCCTCTGGAGAATGGAAGGTCAGCCGGCAGCAACGACAAGCGC
>CAZKCB010000156.1:0-5559 GCA_964550965.1 uncultured Oscillospiraceae bacterium | reverse complement strand
TATCGAAGTGCAATATTGTGTCTATGAGGATGATGTTCTTTTATTTAAGGAATCCGTGATGCTGGAATACAGAAAACCGGCCATCGTAGGACATATTTCCTTATTGACACTTCTTAAAAAAATTGAAAAGTATTGGGACCAAGAAATCGTGGTCATCGTAAATGACGGTGCACTGTCTGAGTTTGTCAGAGGGACTTTGAAAACAAAAAATCCGGATGTTCTAAAAATGGGGAGCTACCTCCGAAAATCCTTGAGCAAGTTTGAAGACATTACGATCCGGGATTTCCATGATGATGCTTCAGAGCGTTTGAAATGGAATGAAGTGCTGCAGTTTTAGAGTCACAAGTTAAGGAAAAGAAAAAATGAAAGAAAAATACCTTCACCTCGGTGCGGAATATCCGATCAGTGAGCTGATCGAAATCGGCGAAGCAGAGGACGAAGAACTGCATGCAAGACTGAAAAAATTTTATATTGCAAGCTGTAAGAAGCTTGTAAAAGAAAAAGTAAAACTTTATCAGAAACAATTGCGCGTAAATCCCAAAAGCATTGAAATCGATACCGCAGAGTATACGAAGCGCTGGGCGAGCTGCAATTCTGACCGGATACTGACCTTTCATTATCGGCTGGCTATGGCACCGCCTGCGATCATCGATTACGTCATCGTACACGAACTTTGTCATCTTCTTCACATGAATCATGACAGGTCCTTTTGGCGATGTGTGGGAAGCGTTTTGCCGGATTACAAGAAAAGGCAAGAGTTCCTCGAAAACTATGGCGGCTATTTGTCTATATAGATCATGCGGAAAAAAGTCTTTGATTTCTTCCGCTTTTTCAATTGGAGGCGATTATGCGAAAAAAAGCTCTTATATTATGCTGCATTCTATTGAGCCTCGGAGGTTTTATCGGCTGCGCACAACAAAAAGAAGTGAAAGAAACCCCGAAACCAGCGGAGATGCAGGAAGAGAAAGTCAATGAATATGCATTTTATGTTGAAGATGAAAGCGGAAAAAGAGAGACGATCTACAGTGGCTCAGTCACAAAAAACGCGAAAACGCCAAGGGGCGTTGGGATAGGCGATTCTCTTTCTGAACTTGAGGCGGCGTACAGCGAACTCAGATACGAATCCGAGTGGATGCCGGACGCTGAGGGCCCTGATTTTAATAGGGTATATCTTTATCTGCCCGAGGGAAGCAGGACCTATATCGCTTTTTTCCTGCTAAATAAAGAAATCGTAATGATGGAAATCGTCGACGGGATCGATTTCATCCCCGGAAAAGATATCTCTTCGCAGGAAATACTGGGAAGATACGGTGTATTCAAAGAGAGCAACAATATCTCTGCAAAGGGACAAAATATAAGCTATATTCTTCAAAAGAAAAATGGTGAAGAAGAGCCACTGATCGATTTCTATGCCCGTTCCGTTTACGAGGAAGATATCGATGATGATGGAATTACAGAAGTCCTTGTTTATTTGCCCGGAGGCGATTTCTTTAAAATCGGCATTTATGATTTTATCGATGGCAAAACCTCATATATTGATGTAAATGAAAAAACAGGGAGTTATTACTCGACCGGAATGGAAAACATGGCAAATTTGAAACCGGAATACAAAAAATGCATTGAAGTCGGCTTTACAAATGAAGATGGAACAAAGAGAACAGAAATTTATAAAGTCAAAGACAATGAATTGATCTATGTTTGTCCTTTTACTAATGAAGTGCTGATGTAAGGATATACTGCTTGTGAAAATACTGATCGATGCAGATGGCTGCCCCGTGGTGAATATAACGGTAAGCCTTGCAAAAGAAAATGAAATAGAATGCCTCATACTCTGCGATACCTCGCATGTTTTCGAACGGGAAGGGGCACGCACCATAATGGTTTCAAAGGGTGCGGACAGCGTTGATTTTACGCTGGTCAATTTGCTATTCCCGGGAGATGTCGTTGTTACCCAGGATTATGGTCTGGCGGCTATGTGTCTTGCACGTGGAGCTTTGCCGATCAGTCAGAACGGAATGGTTTACCATAACGGTAATATTGACGGACTGCTCATGGCTCGGCACAATGCCAAAAAAATCAGAAATGCCGGCGGGCGGCTCAAAGGAAATTCCAAAAGGACCGTGGATCAGGATCTTGCCTTTGAGGAAACGTTGAAAAAACTGATCTTTGGAGAATAGTAGCACTGATTTTAGGAGGAACCATGAAAGAATACAAGCGGGAATATCCGTTGTTTTCCTTATGTGGACTGAATTGCGGCCTTTGTCCGCAGTATCATACAAATGCAGCATCGAAATGTCCGGGCTGCGGAGGGCCTGATTTTCATTTAAAGCATCCGTCCTGTCCCGTAATAAATTGCAGTAAAAAACATGAAAACCCGGAATATTGTTTTCAATGTGCGGCTTTCCCTTGTGAAAAATATAAGGCTCCAAGCAAAACCGATTCCTTTATTTCATATCAAAACGTACTTGCAGATTTTCAAAAAGCCCAGAAAGATGGAGTGGAAGCTTACCAGAACGAACTTAACGAAAAAGTTGAAATTTTGAAGTTTTTGCTTGAAAACTATAATGACGGAAGAAGAAAAAGTTTTTTTTGTCTTGCAGTCAATTTGTTAGATCTTAACGATCTAAAAGAATGCCTGGAAGAAATGAAAAAACGAATCGAAAAACAGCAGCTTGGTGATAAGGATAAAACGGCAGAGATCGTTTCGCTGCTTTCTGAAAAAGCAAAAAATCGCAATCTCATTCTGAAATTGCGAAAAGAAAAGTAGTTTAGCTAAGATAAAAAAGGCAAGCCCCTTTGAAGGCTTGTCTTTTTCTCTGTGGACTATTGTTGTGTAGTTGCGCTGGTGGTCGAATCCACTGATGATTGTGCAGCATCAGGTGTCTGTGTTCCGTCCGGAGGAGCCTCTCCCTTTGCCGGAGGTGTGCTCCCATCAGGTGGAGCAGGACGTTCTCCATCCGTCCCGCTAGGAGGAGTCCCCATATCGCTTTTTGTTCCGGTGCCTTCGCCTTTCTGACCTCCGGTTCCGCCCGTGACGGCCGTTCCGTCCTGGGAGATCTTTGTAATGATATTAGTCAGCTTTACATCGGCCAGTTCTGTTTTTCCTGAAAGCAAGGTGTAGGTTTTTCCTTGAACAAGGTCTGCACTGGAGAACACGATGGAACTGTATTCTTTTTTTGGTGCAAAGGAAACAATTGTCTTTCCGTCTGCATCGATAAGCGAAGCAAGTGTGCCGGCACTTTGCGCTGTGCTGTAATAAACGGTTACAGAACATTGAGTCGAGGTGTCGCTCGGGGCTTGTGCCATTCCGGAACTTCCGGCGATCGCAAGTGTTCCGCCCGTGACTTCGCAAACGCCGTTATAATCCAAAGGTCCGTTTCCGTCGTTGGTCGGGCCGCTGACCTTGACCGTGCCTCCGTCAAAATAGAGAGAGCCGTTCGGATCGATCCCATCGCCGCTTGCGTTGACCGTTATATCGCCGCCTTTGATTCGGATATAGTAGTCACTTTGTTCTGCAAAGCTATCCTTGGCCGGAGCTGTTTCTTCTAAAGAAGAGGCATCGTTTCCTCCGGCAGCATTAAATCCATCATCCTTTGATGTAAGATCGATCGTTCCGCCGTTTACCGTTATGATCCCGGCCTCAAGCCCTTCGTAGGATTCTGAAATAAGAACGGATCCGTCTTCGATCAGCAAGGAAGAATCCGCGTGCATTCCATCATCGCCGGTAGAAAGGGTCATATCTCCTGAAGCGATCCTTATATTTGTATTTGAATGCAGTGCGTCATCTGTTGAAGTTACTGCAAGGGTGCCGCCGGTAACTTGCAGCAGGCTTTCGGCCTGAAGTCCGTCTCCCGTTGCTGTGATGACAAACTTTCCTCCATCGATAGAAATCCAGCCTTTTTGTGTATCTTCATTATTAGTCGCTTGCAGTGCATCACCGTCTTTTGCTGTAATAGTAAAGCTTCCGTCTTTGATCGCAATGGAATCCCGTCCTTTGATACCGTCGTTTACGGCGAGTACAGTGACGTTGCCTCCGGTGATCACAAGATCATCTTTTGAGACGATACCGTTTTTATAGTTTCCATTTACCAAAAGGGTGCCACTGCCGTTGATGGTCAGGTCACTTTTACTGAAAATAGCTGCATTTGGTTCCTCTTCTCCACTTGCAAGGGTATAAGCCGTTCCATCTTCGACGCGGTTTGTCGTTCCCTTTGCGACCGTGAGAATGACCTTATCATTTTCCACAGAATAGATTGCAGGTCCGTCAGAATTTTTGATTTCGACACCGTTAAGAACGAGCTGGACTTTATCTTTCTCGTCGGCTTCGATGAGGATCTGCCCATCATCAAATGTGCCGCTTAAGACATAGGTACCTGCTTCTGTGATGCGGATCTTGTTTTCCTCGAGTACCGCACCGGTTCCGCTGATCGTTGCAGTACTGCCGGAAAGATTTATGGTCACGGCACTTGCAGTATCCCAGCTGTCATCCATATCTTCATCGCTGTATTCTACAGCAAGGCTTGTAAGTTCTGTTGAAGCAGCATCTTCCGTATTTGTACTTTCTGTGCCGCAGCCTGCTAAACCGCTAAGAGCGATCAGAAGGGCAAGAAGGGCAGGGATGCGCTTTATTTTCGATCGTTTCATTTTTTCCTCCTATTAAATAAAAATTTAATTACAACGTTTTGCTATAATTCATCTTTTTGTATGGAAATTCGCCCACAAGCGATGTTGAGATTTCCGTTTCGGCAGCGGAGTTCATCGATAAACGCTTTTTCGACTTCCTGTGCATTGAGAGCGATACGGTAAGTCAGTTCATAAAGACTTCCCATATTGGTCGTCTTTACTCTTACCAGTTCCGCGTGCTTTGTATAAGCCGCAAACAGATCGTCGAAAAGTCCATCGTAATTCAAATTTTCAGGTATTGTGATTTTGAGCTCTTTTTCTATTCTCTTTTGCTCTCCGAAATGGATCGTATTGAGAAACAGAGTCATCAGCCCAACGATCACAAGGAAAAGAAAGGCGACGGTAAGATATCCCATACCGGTTGCAAGACCGATCGCCATGGCAAAGAAAATGCTGCTGATTTCTTTTGCGCTGCCTGGGATCGAACGAAAACGAACCAGACTGAAAGCACCCATTACAGCGACTCCTGCGCCGAGATTGCCGTTTACGATCATGATGACTAATTGTACCATGGACGGAAGCAGCGCGAGTGTGATGACAAAATTTTTGCTGTAAGTGTTTCGATACATATAACTTAGCGCAACTCCGATGCCAAGAGCAATCGAAGTCAGAGTACAAATCAGAAGATAGCTTGGGCTGATATTGTTTGCGGTAGCGGATACGGTTTCTAAAATACTGCTAAGCACAGATGATACCTCCTTTCGTTGGGTATGCGTCGTTGATCAGAAATTCTTTGTAGCAGGTGCCGTACTTTGAATACGAAGTGGGAAATATATTTAAATTGTTTAAAGTGTGTGCGAGCCAAACGGGCATGGCTCCGGGAATCTTGATTTCAATAAGAGTTTCGGAGTGATTTAAAAGCGGGATCCACCACTT
>CAZKCB010000155.1:0-5585 GCA_964550965.1 uncultured Oscillospiraceae bacterium | reverse complement strand
GGCGGAATTGAAATATCTGATAAAAATGACCAAGGATCAGGAACAGGTTCAGGAATCGATTTTTGTCTACAAGGAAATCCTTACTATGACAAAAGGAAGTGATTTCACAGGCAAGAACCTTGACAAGCTGATTCGTGAATACAGCCCCGAAGAACTGCTGACCGTATTTCAATATCTTGCTGAAAACAACCGCAAATTAGCGGAAGCAAAGGATCTCTTTTCAGATCATCCCGCGGGGACAAACCTGGAAGATATTCTTTATGACGCGGAGCAGGAAAAAGAATACAAAGTCTATACGCCGGCAACGGAAGATCAAATCAGGACCTGGCTTTCGCAAGGCCTTGTTCCCGACGATATTTTGGCAGCAGATGAGAAGGCCAGAGCAACAGATCAGACCATAGAATCGATCCTCTCACAAAAAACGTCAGAGAAAACAACCCCGGATAAAACGCTGAGATCCGTTCGCAGTGAAGAAGCCGAAGGCGCACAAGAAGAAGTGGTTGCTGTTAAAATCAAAAATGGCGACAAGATCACCGACTATTCTGCGGAGGATTATAAAAGCTCCGAAAAACAGATCGAAAACGGCTTTAACCAGAATGAAATCGAAAACGCAAATCGCCTTTCCAAAGAATCGGGAGTAAGCGCTAAAAAAATCTTGGAAGAAAAAAGCGCCGGAGCCGACTGGGAAGACCTGATCAAGAAATATCATAAGGCAGAAAAGGAGGCGGGACAATGAAGCGGATCCGTATTCTTTTTCTTGCCCTTTTTCTGATCGCGGGCTTTTCGATCCATTGCACCGCCTTTGCGGCAGGGACCCCGACCACGGTTACTGCGCTGATGGAGGTTCTTTCTGCGGAAAAAACAAAGTCAGTTTATGATATGAAGCTGAACGCTCCTTTTTCAAAAGAAACCAGCGGTGTCCGTGAGAACATCAGCTCAGAAACCGGAGAACTGACCCTTAGCAGCGAGCTCTTTAATATTCCCGGCAGAAACGGCATGGATCTGAGCCTTGAACTGCAATATCGAAGCAGGGATGCAAAGATATTTGAAGAAAGAACAAAGTCAGCAGACACAGCAAATAACTTTGGTCAGACCATCACAGCCTATTATGACGTAAAGGATGCCAACGGTTTTTGGCTACGTACCGATGCGCTGCAATACACGACTGCAAACCCAACGATTCTCGCTACTGTGACGATGGGAACAGAAACCTGGCGATTTACCGGCTATTATCAGTATGCGACAGGCACATCCGTTCTTTCTTCAGCAGGTATTGAGAATTTTGCCGGAGAAAAGAGCAACATCAGCGAATCAAAGTATGTTTTCGGGCAGGGCTGGAGCCTTGATCTGCCGAGTCTGATCCTTGACGGAAACAATATCTATGTCACGGTGAAAAACGGCAACACGTATAAAACAAATGCAGGGCAGGGAACCGGCTTGGTGGATTACAAGCTTGCCGACGCCAGCTTTACGAAAGACACGAGCGTCACGCAAAACGGAAAAACCTCCGCTTACCGGCTTTATTATACTACCGGCGAAGCCTATTATTTCACGGCGGACGGTTATCTGATCCGAAAACAGGATCGCTTTGGAAACGCACTCCTTTATCAGTGGGATGCTCTGAACGGGAAAATGCTGCTTACCAGAGTCACCGATTCCGGAGGCCGTTCCATTACATTGAGCTACACAGATACTGCGATTTCTGCAACCTGCGGGACGCGTATGGTACAGCTTCTGAAACAACTGGTTCCCGGACAGACAAATCAATACTATCTAAAAACCTTTATTGATGCCGCCGGAAGAGCGTACCAGTATGATTATCTGTTTGACAGCGCGCAGTTTGACTTGCTTGGAAAGACGGCTGCGGCAAATACCTATGCCAACATTGTGAAAATTGCTTATCCGACCGGTGCGAGTTCAAACTACACTTACCAAAAATCCAAAAAGAACCTGGGGCTGTCCGGCTCCATGGACTATTATAAAATCAAATCGCGATATGATAACTTGGATGGGATGGTAATCGAAAAATATGACTATCAGTACAGCAACGAACCCGATGGTTACCCAACCTATAAAACGGATGCCATCGCGGCGACTTATCAATACGAGACAAGCTATCAGGCCGGAAATGGCCTTCGCGTCGTCTACACCTACAACAAAGAGCACCAGATGGTCAAAAAAACCACGGAAGCAGTGCGAAAACTCAAAGAAGAGACTGTTTCCTATGACTTAAACCTCAACGTCCCTATCCAGAGAAAAGAAACGACCTTTAACGAGGCCGGAGCCAGCAGCTGGAAGCAAAGCGTATATACCTTTGATAATCGCGGAAACCGTCTGACCGAAAACTACATCGACGATTCGATGGACGCCAATTCGACCGCTTATCAGAAAAAATATACCTACAGCTCGGCCTTTGAACTGATGACTTCTGCCGAGTACAGTCAGGATGCAAAGACCAAGATCCGTGAAGAGTACGTTTTGACAGCAGACGGCAAAACCATTGCCGAAGAAAAAGTATATACAAACGAAGGACTGATCAAGCATTGCAAATACAAAAATGACTCTTTGGGAAATCTCATCTCAGAAAGCGTTCGTATGTCGGATGGTGTTTACAAGACCACGGAGTACGAATATGGCCCAGAATACCAAAGCATGTATCCGACCAAAATCACGATGAAAAATGTAAGAGATGCAGGCGGCGGCAAAAGTGATGTCGTGCTTTCGAATGCCTATGATTTTACGAGCGGACTTCTCCTCTCAAACACGAACGGCAATGGAAATACGACGAAATATACTTATGATGCGTTGGGACGTCTTCTCAAAACCATCGCGCCGGATGACACTTCTACAAGCTGCCGCTATGACGACAGCAAGAATGCCATAACGACCACTGATCAAAGAGGGAACACTCTCCTTTATGAATTTGACAAGCTTGGAAATCTAAAGACCGTACGAGCAGAAGCCCCGGATGAGACCCTTGCAAGCATGACCTATGACAGCTTCAACCGTCCGGTTTTGGAACTCGACGCAAACGGAAACACGAGAGCGATCGCCTATGATGTTCAGGGAAGGATCACAAGCCAGAAAGATGCGGATGCAAAGGGAACGCTCCTTTCCGATACGGCCGTGCTCTATGATGAAGCCGCAAAGGATTCCGAAGGCAAGAAAGCTTACAAGATCCGAATTGTCCAAAAAGCCGAGAAAAAAGACCTCGCGACAGACTACTATTTTGACAGCAACGAAAGACTGCTGTCTCTTGAAAAGTATCACGACGGAAACGTTTTGTGTTCGGAATACAACTATGATTTCTTTGGAAACAAAACGACATATACCGATTTTATGGGAAAGACGGCAAAGGCAGAATATAACGCGTTCGGAAATGCCTTAAAACTGACCGACCCCTCCGGCGTCGCCACGGAATACGAATACGACGGCGCGGGAAACTGCATCAGCACGACCAATGCCCTGGGTCACAAATCGACACAAGAATACAACGAACTGGGACAGCTGATTGCCAAAAGCTTGCCCGGAGAAAACGACGAGACCCGGGTCACCGAATACTATTACGATGCCGCCGGAAATCTCACAAAGACCATCGATCCCGAAGGCTCCGTCACCAAGAATGTCTATTCCAAGACCGGAAAACTGACGGCAGTGGAACAGATCCTCAGCGCGAATTCCTCCAATCTCACGCAAATGAAATATGACGATGCGGGGAATCTCATCCAGCTGATCCGCGGAATGAACAGCGACACCGATACCGATGTGGCGCGAACCCGTTACAGCTATGACCGCTTCGGCAGACAACTGACAGAAACAGACCCTGCCGGAAAAACCACCTATTACAAGTATGACGGAAACGGCAATCTGCTGATCAAAAAAGACAGAAACGAAGTCAGCACAGCCTATTCCTATGACGGTCTCAACCGTCTTCTTCGCGTCGAAAACAGCAAGGACGGAGAAGCAGGAGCGATCGTCAACACTTATGACCTTCTCGGAAACAAAATCTCAATGAATGACGCTTCCGGCACCCAGACCTATCTTTATGATGATCTTTCACGCCTTTCCCTCATCAACTACGGAAACGGTATCGAAGAACGATACGATTACGATGCAGAAAACCGCATCACCCGGTTTCTTCTGACACAAGGTACCGCCGAAGAGATCAGTCTGGGCTATGAATACGACCCCGCAGGCCGCGTGACAGCCGTATCCGACCAAGGAGTCCGCACTTTGTCTCGCTATGACGAAGCAGGGCGCCTCACCGAAGAACAGAATGGCTCTAACGGCAATTCCGCAAGATACAGCTATACCCCGGCCACCCCCATTGCCCCGATCGGCATCAAGCAGATCGACACCTCCGCGCAGTGGCCCCTGATCGGGCGCTGGAACGGGCTGGCCCGGTGGAACTATTCGATCCTGGACAAGAAGATTCTGGAAAGCCTGGCCGGGCTCGAATACAATGCCGGTTGTTGGGCGTTCCGGGCGGTCGTGCATAGCTTCGCCACCACCGCTTCGCAACGCAGCGACTCGATTTTCTTCCAGCTGGAGCTGAGCGGAATCGGCAGTATCGGCTCGAATCCCTTGGACGTACTCACTCGCAACATCTATGGCTATACCAAAACCACCCAAATCTCCAATGAAAACAACATCACAGAATCCCGTTAACCGTATCCTGGCAATCCTGCTGGTTTTTTTCCTGGCTTCAGCTCATGCCGCCGGGAACGACCCCGCGCGACCCTCGGCCCCGGCTCAGTTGGTCGGCCGCATCGTCGCCGTGGTCAATAGTGAAGTCATCACCCAGTTCGAGCTCAACGACCGGATGCGGATTGTCATGCAGCAGTTGCAAAAACGGGGCACGCCTCTGCCCCCTCAGGAAGTGCTGGAAAAACAGATGCTGGAACGCATCATCACCGACCGGGTACAGTTGCAATTTGCCAAGGAAACCGGCATTCGCGTCGACGATCTGCAACTCGACAAAACGCTGCAACGCATTGTCCAGGAAAACAACATGACCATGGAAGCCTTCCGCGGCGCACTGGAAAAGGACGGCGTCAGTTTCGCCAAATTCCGCGAAGAAATCCGCGACGAAATCATTCTCGGTCGCCTGCGCGAGCGCGAAGTGGAAAACCGCATCACCGTCAGCGACGGCGAAGTGGAAAGCTTCCTCAGCACCCGCGCCGCTCAAACCGGCGGGGAAGACGAATTCAACCTGGCGCACATTCTGGTCCGCGTACCCGAACAAGCCAGCCCGGAACAGATTCAGGGCAAACGCGCACATGCCGAGAAGGCATTGGCGGAACTGAAAAAAGTGGACTTCGCCCAAGTGGCGGCAAGCTATTCGGACGCACCCGATGCCCTGGAGGGCGGCGTGCTTGGCTGGCGGGCCGCCAGCCGTCTGCCGTCCCTGTTCCTGGAAACGGTCAACGGCCTGAAACCGGGCGAGACCAGCGCCGTGCTGCGCAGCCCGAACGGCTTCCACATCCTCAAGCTGCTCGACAAGCGCAGCAAGGGGGGAGCGCTGATCGTGCAAAAAACCCATGCGCGCCACATCCTGATCAAGACCAGTGAAATCGCCTCGGAAA
>CAZKCB010000154.1:0-5609 GCA_964550965.1 uncultured Oscillospiraceae bacterium | reverse complement strand
AAAAAAATACCTTTGAATATATTGGATTGCAATCTTTCCTTTTGCGGGCTTGTCGGACTTGCGGATCCTCCGAGGGAAACCGTCAAAGCCGATATCGCACGCTGCGTAAAGGCCGGTGTACGTGTTGTAATGATCACCGGAGACAATGGGATCACGGCAAGCAGCATCGCAAAGTAGGTAGATATGCCGAACGCAGACAACGTCATTACCGGTGATGAGCTGAACAGCATGACCGATGAGGAGCTTTGCGAGCACGTGAAGGGCGTCAGTGTGTTTTCCCGTGTGGTACCGGAACATAAAATGCTCATCGTAAAAGCGTTTCAGGCAAACGGTCATGTCGTTGCGATGACCGGAGACGGCGTAAACGATGCCCCGGCCTTGAAATATGCTGATATCGGGATCGCCATGGGAAAACGTGGTTCTGAGGTTTCGAGAGAAGCTGCAGACTTGATTTTAATGGATGACAATTTTTCGACGATTGTCGATACGATACGTGACGGACGCAGGATCTACGATAATATTCGCAAGGCGATAGGCTATGTTTTCACGATCCATATTCCAATCGCGTTTGCCGCGCTGCTCGCCCCGTTTCTTAATATCAGTCCGGCAAATCTCCTCCTTCTTCCGGTCCATATCGTTTTGCTGGAACTGATCATAGACCCGACCTGCTCTATCGTTTTGGAGAGACAACCGGCTGAAAAAGACATTATGCTCAAGCCGCCACGCGACCCGAAGGACAATATTCTGTCGCCGAAGATCCTCGCAAAAAGCATACTACAGGGGCTCGTTATTTTCGCCGCATCGTTTGGCACCTATTTTATCATGGATCCCAATACAGAAGGGAATGCCGCCGTTGCGAGAACGATGGGACTTGCGATCATCATGCTTGCCAATTTGTTTCTCGTACAGGTCAACAGCTCGAATAAAGATTTTGCGATCGTCTCTTTCAAATATCTGATTCGGGACAAGGTGATGTGGGCAGTCAACATCGGAACTATTTTTGGCCTGCTGCTGATCCTTTATACGCCGGCCGCAGCTTTCCTGAAATTGGCGCCGCTGAGTTTTTCACAGCTTTTGATGGCTACAGGGATCGCCGCTGCTTCCGTGCTTTGGTATGAACTGGTGAAGCTGGGCAACAAGCTTTCGGCAAAAACAAGGTAAAAGGTTTTTTGTTCAAAAATACAATCGATAGACGGGATTTCATGTTTTGTGGTATACTTAACATGGAGTCCCGTAAATTATTAAATATCAGGAAAGGAGATCCTCAAAATGGACGCAGACCCGGATAGTAGATATTACTTATTTATTGATCAGACATGGCGGAATGGTTTGAGGAGATCCTATCTTTCTTTGAGCTTTTAATTCTTTGACCCATCCTGCCTGAAAAATAAAAAGAGGAGGATGGGTGTTATGGCAAAAGTAACCACTTTTTATTTCAGTCGCGTTGTTGGCCGAAAAACAGTGAATGATTCCGGAAAAAAAATCGGAAAAATCAAAGACCTTATCGTCGAATTCGACGAGTCTTTTATCAGACCAAACATTATAGGAGTTCAGTTAAGAACAAGGGAAGGTCTTCGCATTGTGGACTTTTCCGATTTTTACGTGGAAAAAATCGATGGGCAGTATGTTTTTGTCTGCAATGAGATAAAAGATCTGGACATTGAAAACCGCGAAACCTTATTCGTCGGGAAAAGTATTCAGGACAGGCAGTTGGTCGATATGGACGGCAGAAAGCTTGTGCGCGTCAACGACGTGAGACTCGCTATTCTGGCTAACGGAACCTATATGGTTGCGGTAGACGTAGGATTGCAAGGGTTTTTCAGAAGGCTGGGCATTGCCAAACCATTGACGAAGCTTTTAAAATTATTCAAAGCGAGCATACCGAGTCATCTGATCCTCTGGGAGGATGTTGAGGCTGTCGACATCGGACATGCGGGAATCAAATTGTCAAAGGGGCAGTCGAATCTTTCTACGTTGCATCCGTCGGATCTGGCTGACATCATCGAAGAACTCGACAGAAATACACAACTTGCTGTTTTTGCTTCGCTTGATCAGGAAAAAGCGGCAGACGTATTGGAAGAACTCGAACCTGACGTTCAAAAAACGATGATCGAGAGCATGGCGATCGACAAAGCTGCAGATCTGCTCGAAATGATGCCTACCGACGAAGTCGCCGATATCCTTGATGAACTGGGAGAAGAACAGGCAGAGGCGTTGCTCAAAGAGATGGAAGCAGATGCATCCGAAGAAGTAAGAGAACTCATGGATTATGATGACAACGAAGTTGGAAGCATCATGACCACGGATTATATTTTCTTCAGTGAAAACAATACTGCTGAAGACACGATCAACGAACTTCGCAAACTCAAACCGGAGCCCGAAACCATTTATTATTTGTATATTGTCAACGAATTGGAAAAACTCGTTGCTACAGTATCACTGCGTGACCTTATCGTCTCGGAACCGCAGACCAGACTCAATCAAATCATGGACTCGGATGTCATCTTTGTTTATGATACCGATAAGATCGATTCCATCACTGAAATTATTTCCAAATATAGCTTGCTTGCAGTCCCTGTTGTGGACGAAGCGGAGATCATGGTCGGCGTCGTCGAAATCAATGACATCGTGCATAATCTTTTGAAAGCAAAAAAGAAAAGACTGTAGGAGGAAAAAATGACAGATGGTATGAAACGGATCGGCTTAAAAAGAAATATATTGTTTTTCCTTGCTATTCTTGGCCCCGGGATCATTACCGGAAGTGTCGATAATGATGTAGGCGGTATCACGACCTACTCGGTTGCGGGCGCGATGTACGGATATGATTTGCTGTGGACGCTGGCTCCTGCGTTTGTTGTTCTTTTCGTGGTGCAGGAGATGAATACCCGAATGGGGATCGTCACCGGAAAAGGCCTTGCGGATCTGATCCGTGAAACGGCAGGGATCAAAATCACTTTCCTGATGTCCGTTGCCTTGCTTTTTTCGAACATTTCTAACGTAACCACCGAATTTGCAGGTGTTGCCGGAAGCATGGAAATCTTCGGCGTGACGAAATATCTGTCCATACCCGTCGTTGCCGTCGTGGTATGGTTTCTGGTCGTCAAAGGCAATTATAAAATCACTGAGAGGATATTTCTTCTCTTCAGCTTTGCTCTTTTATCCTATGTAGCTTCGGCACTCTTGAGCCATCCGGACTGGAGTGAAGTCGGGACGGCGTTGATCCGCCCGAAGCTTGAGTATAATTTCGGATATATTTCGATGATCGTAGGTCTGATCGGTACGACGATCGCGCCCTGGATGCAGTTTTACATCCAATCCGCAGTCATTGAAAAGGGATTGAAGATAGAAGACTATAAATATACGATCGTGGATGTTCTCGTAGGCTGTATTGCAACGGTCGTTGTGGCTTTTTTCATCATGGTCGCCTGTGGCACCACGCTTTTTGCAAACGGGCACGGAACCGTCATCAATGTGGCAAGCGATGTCGCAGTCGCACTCAAACCCTTTGCCGGGGATCTGGCATCCGAGGTGTTTGCGTTTGCGCTGTTTGTTGCATCGATCTTTGCAGCTGTCATTTTGCCGGTCGCCACCGCGTTCTTTGTCTGTGAGGCACTGGGTTTTGAAGCGGGGATCGATAAAACATGGAAAGAAGCGCCGCAATTTTATTGGCTTTACACCATCATCATAATCGTAGGTGCCGGGATCATATTGCTGCCGAATGCACCGCTGATCGCCATTTCCCTGTGGTCGCAGAGAATCAACGGAATACTGCTTCCTGTGGTTTTGGTATTTATGATGCTTATAATAAATAATAAAGAAATCATGGGCAAGCATGTCAACAAAGGACTCGGGAATATCATCGGCTGGGTCACGATCATCATACTTATCATTTTGTCAGGCATGATGCTGGTGACTTCGCTGATTCGCTGAAAACAATAATAGAAAGCGCGCGTTTTTTGAAAGGCGCGCTTTTTTAGTTTCATTAAAGTTTTTTGGGCTATATATCAAATGCTGTGATAGAGCTCAAGTAAAATAAAATCAGACAGGTTTACTGAAAAAATATTTATTATTCTTTTGAAACCATATAATATAATATATAAAATACATTAAAAACCGGGTCAGATAAAAATATTGGAAATTTCCAAATTGTAGAGTTGAGTGTTCCTTTAGAAAGGTGTGGATGTTTATGAAGAAAAAATTGTCCGTTGTTCTGATTCTACTGATGCTTATTCAAACAATCGGCGCTACCGGTGTGGTTTACGCGATACAAGGGCCGCCGCCACCGCCACCCACGTCTACGGTCACATGCAGTGGAGCCAGCCCTACAGTGGCGGCAGGCGATGCCGCCGGTGCGGTGGTAGATGATGGGATTACCGTCGCCGGGGCAGGGATCACCGGAGCAAAGGTCTATATTACCTCGGGTTTCGATCCGACGACGGATAGTTTGATTTTTGCAAATACAGCCGCCGTCTCTGGCAGCTATGATGCCGCCAAAGGTGTTTTGACCTTGTCCGGAGCGGGGACTGCAGCAGCTTATCAGGAGGCCTTTCGCAGTGTAAAAATTGAAACTTCTGCGGCAGGAGCCGGAAGTAAAACAGTGGTGTTTTCTCTGGGAGATAAGCTGCAATACGGTGGGCACTATTATGAATGCGTCACCAGCGCAGGGATCGGTTGGACGGATGCGAAAACCGCAGCTGAAGGGAAGACCTTTTACGGCGGGACAGGTTATCTGGCAACGATCACCAGCCAGGAAGAGAATGATTTCCTGACGGAAAAACTGGCTGCGGATGCTTGGATCGGCGGATCTGACGCAACGACGGAAGGCGCTTGGAAATGGGTCACTGATCCGAGCGGACAGATCGCTATTTCGAACGGTAACGGTACCCCTGTTCTTGCCGGCCCCTATATGAATTGGAATGCAGGAGAACCAAATAACCACGGGGCAAGGGAAAACTATGCGGAAATCTATTGCAGCGGTGTGGACAATAGAGGCAAGTGGAACGATCTGGGGAGCGGCAGCAGTTTGTATGCGTATCTCGTGGAATATGGTGCTGCCGCCAATGTATCCTCTGAAAAAACAGTGACGGTTACAAAGGCTATCACTTATAACGCCAACGGCGCATATTTAGGCAGTGTTCCTTCGGCATCCAGCCATGCTGATGGCAGTGCAGTAACGGTGCCCGGCAACACCGGCAATCTGGCCAAGGGCGGCAAAGTCTTTGCTGGATGGAATACGGCCGCTGACGGAACGGGAACGACCTATTACCCTGGTGAAACCTTTACCATCACCGCCAATATGACATTATATGCGACATGGGCCAATGAAACGACCATCGACTGCTCCGCGGGCACCGCAGCTTTTACAGTGGGAAGCTCCGCCGGAACGCTGGTGGACGCGAGTCTGACTCTTTCCGGCAGCGCTATGCTGGTGGGGGCAAAGGTATATATCTCCTCGGGATTTGACGCAACGACCGATACCCTTGGTTTTACCACGACAGCAGGGATCACCGGAACATACGATGCAGCAAAGGGAATCCTGACTTTCACGGGAAGTGCAGCTCCGGCGAAATATCAGGCAGCGCTGCGAAGCGTCACCTTTAAAACCAGCG
>CAZKCB010000153.1:0-5625 GCA_964550965.1 uncultured Oscillospiraceae bacterium | reverse complement strand
AGGTTCAAATCCTGTCACCCCGACCAATTGGTTCTGACCGGGAATCGGGTGAGGGACATTAGCTCAATTGGTCAGAGCATC
The DNA here is from genome assembly GCA_964550965.1 of uncultured Oscillospiraceae bacterium. Lineage (GTDB taxonomy): Bacteria > Bacillota > Clostridia > Peptostreptococcales > Anaerovoracaceae > STD2-154. The sequence goes on along the minus strand of CAZKCB010000153.1, from coordinate 5,544 downwards.
CGGCTCATAACCGGCAGGTCCGGGGTTCAAGTCCCTGATGGCCCACCATTTTATTAATACGTGACGTGCCCAGGTAGCTCAGTCGGTAGAGCAGTAGACTGAAAATCTACGTGTCCTTGGTTCGATTCCGAGCCTGGGCACCACGTCACATTGAAAATGCTGTGTTTGAGAAGTCTCTTGCACGGCGTTTTTGTTTTTTGCTGCAAAAAAAATAAGCTCTTCATAGACATGTAAATATATGATCGGTCAGGCAGAGTTATGTTATTATATTAGAAAATATCATCGGAAATAAGATGCCACTTCAGTAGTAAAAATCTACAAAATTTGATTGAGAGGTTCAGCAGTGTTTATTTATTTATCAATGATCGAAACCGAAGAAGATAAGAGTAAATTTGAACGGCTTTACCTGACTTACCGGCAGCAGATGTTTTTTACAGCCAACCGGATCCTGAAAGATCAATATCTTGCTGAAGATGCTGTTCATTTGGCGTTTATCAGATTAATCGATAATTTAGAAAAAATAAATGAAGAAGACTGTCACAAAACGAAAGGTTTTATCGTTATAGTAGTAGAACATATTGCAATCGATCTTTACAACAAGCGGCGGAAAGAAGATCTGATTTCGTTAGATGATAATGAATTTTCTGCAATGCAGCACAAAAAGGACGATACGCATTCCGATGAAGGGATCGAAGCCTTGATTGCGGATCTCCCTGTAAATTACTCTACCGTTTTACGCTTGAAATTCAGCCATGGATACAATAATTTTGAAATTTCAAAGATTCTGGAAATCTCCGAGGAAAATGTACGTCAAAGGATCCTTCGGGGAAAGAAACATTTATCTAAACTTTTGAGTGAAGGGATGGTGGATGGATAATGGATCGAGGAGAATTACACTTGACCGATGCTTTTTTATATGATTATATGCCCAAAGCAGAATTATACTATTTAAACGCCATTCCCGAAGAAGACCAACTTTCTCATGTCTTTTCGAAGCGTTTTTTGCATAAAATAAACCGACTCATCAAGCAAGAGCAAAGAACACCGGCCATGCAGGTCTTTATGCGCCAATCAAGGCGAGTTGCGATGGTTTTCCTGCTGATCCTTTCACTTGCCCTTACAACGGTCATCAGTGTCGAGGCATTGCGTACCAGATTCTTTGATGTCATAGTCAAGGTTTATCACGAATTGACGAGGATCGATATGGTAACGGAGGACAAAGGCAGCGTAGATTTTGTGTTTGAGGCCAAAGAACCAGCATATGTGCCCGAAGGATTTAAAAAGAGCAATGTAGAAGAAAATGGACTTGGTCAGACTATTATTTATGAAAATCAAGACAAAGTACAAATTTTGTATGCACAGGACTATGGGGCTAATATGGAAATGGCTGTCGATACCGAGGATACGACGATAGAAACATTCTACATCGGAAGCTATGAGGCAAAATTTGTTTCTAAAAATGGTGAGCAGCAGCTGATTTGGTTTGTCGGAGATTACGTTTATCACCTGACCGCACCTTTAGGAAAAGAGGAACTTGTAGAGATCGCCGAAAGCATTATAGCGCAGGATCCTGATAATTAAAAGTAGCAGCAAAATGTAACAAAGATCCTTAAATAATTGAAAAGATAAGAAATACAAAAAAAGCGTAGCTTTTGAAGTCAAAAGTTATGCTTTTTTTGTGCCTGAAAACAAGCTTGCCAGATCTTTTTTCATACGCCCGAAACAGCCCTCAAATAATTAAATAAAAAAAAGAATAAGTGAAGTGTCACAAAACACGTTTTTGATTCGTTATATATAGTGAAACAGTAAAAACGAAAAAATAAAAAAATATTTTTTTTAGAGGTGTCACAAACGGGCCTTTTGATTCGTTATATATAGTGAATACCAAATAATCTTATCTTAATGCAGAAAAAGGAGGCTTTTCAATGAAAAAAAGACTAATCAGCGTATTCGTTTGTGTAATGTTCCTGTTTGCTACACCGGTATACGCAACGACAGATCCCGTACAGGCCGACGCAGTTGACAACGTTTCAGTAATGCGAATGACCTATATCTCGAGCTGCAGTGCAAATTTGAATATTTCCACTTCTGGAACAGCAACTGTTCAAAGCAGCATCGTTGGAGTTACTAGCGTCACCAGTGTTAAAATCGTTGCAACACTACAGTACTACAACGCCGGTGTTTGGACGCCGCTTCAAAGCTGGACCCAAACCGCTACCGGACGGACACTTACCATTTCACCAACCCGATCGGTTGGTTCAGGGTATACCTACAGAGTCGTTTCAAAGGTCACTGCGTACAGCGGAAGCAGTTCTGAAACAGCGACAGTAACAAGCGGACAAGTAAGCTACTAGGCCTAAACTGAAGAACTCATTTGCAGCTCCCGGAGTTTGCAAATTCAAATTGCATTTTTCTGACCAATCCAAATAGATACCTAGGCAGACCCCTTTCAAATTATATTTGAGAGGGGTTTTGTCTGCTTGGGATTCCTTTTTGAAGAAGCTTATGCTATGATGAAAAGGAATTTTGGCGAAGGAAGGAACCGTTTTTATGGCACAGTTATATTACCGCTACAGCACGATGAATGCCGGAAAATCGATCGAACTGATCAAAGTGGCCTATAATTATGAAGAAAGAGGCAAAAAGGTTTTGGTCCTTGTGCCTGCGGTCGATGATCGTTTTGGAAAAGGGGTCGTCGCTTCCAGGATCGGTGTGAGCCGTGAGGCAACGATCGTCAATGATGAAACAAATCTGCTTAAGCTTTTTATGGAAGAAAATGAAAATGGCAAGATCGACTGTGTGCTTGTCGACGAATGCCAGTTTTTAAGAAAACATCATGTACAGGAACTTGTTGAGATCGTAGACAGCTACGATACGCCTGTGATGGCTTACGGCTTAAAAAATGATTTTCAAAATGAGCTTTTTGAAGGTTCCTATTATATGCTGATATATGCTGACAAAATCGAAGAAATCAAAACGATCTGTTGGTGCGGGCGAAAAGCAACGATGGTTGCAAGGATCGTAGACGGAAAATTCGTTAAGACCGGTGAGCAGATCGTCATCGGGGGGAACGACATGTATATATCACTTTGCCGAAAGCACTACAATGACGGTCGTGTCGGCGAGTAGGCAGATCCTTGAAAACTCATTCGGTTTTTGAATTCTGTTTGGATCCCGTTGAGTACGCTTCGTTTATCGAGGCACCACTCCGGAGCAAGAAAAGTGTCTTTGGGTGGATCCCCCGTCAGACGGTGGATGGTCACAGTTTGAGGAAGACGTTCGAGTGCATCAACTACAAGGTTGATGTACTCTTTTTTTTCTAATAAATGGTAGGCCGAAGGATCCATTTTTGCAAGTGCAGTGTCTTTTGTGATATAAAGCTCATGGAGTTTGACACCAAAAGGTTCTTTTGCAGCAACATAGTTGACCGAAGCCAGCATATCTGCATGTGTTTCCCCGGGAAGCCCGAAAATCAAATGAACGACAGCTCTTATGCCGAGGGCGGAGAGGTTTTCCATCGCTTCGTCGAAAGTGGAAAGAGGATAACAACGATTGATCCTTCTTGCAGTTTCATCGTTCGATGTTTGCAGGCCAAGCTCGATCCATAAAAAAGTTTTTTGGTTCAACTCGGACAAAAGAGCAAGAACATCGGAAGAAAGGCAGTCCGGTCTTGTTGCGATTGCAAGGCCACAGACTCCGGGAGCCGAAAGAGCAGCAGAATATATTTTTCGCAGCTGATCGACGGGCGCATACGTATTCGTGTAGCTTTGGAAGTAGGCGATATATTTGCTGTCAGGCCATTTTGCAGAAAGCAGCTTGATCTGGCCGCTGATGTCGCTTGCAAAGTGCCCCCCGCCGTCAGCGGAACAATAAATACAGCCGCCAGTACCTTTTGTACCATCGCGATTTGGACAAGTAAAACCGCCATCGATGGCAAGCTTGGCGATACGTCCGCCGAACCGATCCTTCAGATATGGGCCTATTGCATTGAAATGTGTGCTTCCAAAGATATTTTCCATTGTATTATGTTCCTCAAAATAAGGCATCTTATCAAAATCGTTAAAGCAGGCGGTTTTTAATATTGTGGCATTATTCCAAAGCAATGGCAAGTCCTTTAAAGGAAGCTTTTCAGTCTTTACAGGATGCCGTGCTTGTTTATATTATAACGAGCGCATTTTTCTTGTTGCTTTGCCAAATTCGTGATAGAATAGCGCCCATATAGAAAAATTGAAAAGAAAAAAGGGTGACGGAGATCGAATTATGAAAGAATTATCACAACAGATGACAAATATGCAGGTTTCCTCGGTCAGAAAGCTTACTCAGTATGCGTACGAGGCAGAAGCTACGGGGAAAAAGGTCTATCGGCTGAACATCGGACAGCCTGATTTGCCCGTGCCGCAGGAATATTATGATCATATCAGAGCGTTTAATGAAAAAACGGTAGAATATATGCCGTCGAACGGGATCCCGGAACTTCTCGCTGCGGTTTCACGTTACTATAAAGACATGAACATCGATATGGAAAAAGAAAATATCGCGGTGACGACCGGAGGGACAGAAGCGGTGCTTTTTACGCTGCTGGCGCTTGTTGACCCCGGAGATGAAGTTATTGTACTTGAACCATACTATTCGAATTACAATACGTATTTTGCCCTTACCGGCGTAGAACCTGTGGCCGTAACGACATATGCAGAAAAAGGCTTCCATTTCGGAAAAGAAGAGGTCGAAGCGAAGATAACCGACAAAACAAAGGCTTTCTGGATCACGAATCCCGGAAATCCTACAGGGGCAGTAATGACAGAGGAAGAAGTCCAAATCATTGTTGATCTTGCGATAAAATATGATCTTTATATCGTTTCGGATGAAGTATATCGGGAACTTATCTTTGACAGTCGAAAAATGACAAGCTTTGGTTTTGTGCCGGAGATCCTTGATCGTCTGATCATTATTGACAGCGTATCAAAGAGATTCAGTGCCTGTGGCGCCAGGATCGGTGTTGTGATGTCAAAAAACGAAGAATTTTTCTCTATCATTTCAAAGCTTTGCCAGGGAAGACTTGCGGTTTCGACGATAGAGCAGCACGGAGCTGTAGGCTTATATTCTACAGGAACCCGGGTCATCAATGAGGTCAGAGATGAGTTTGAACGTCGCCGGGATGTGGTGTATGAAAGCCTTATGAAGATCCCGGGGGTCAGCTGCCCCAAACCGGAGGGCGCCTTTTATTTGATTGCGAAGCTCCCGGTCAAAGATGCAACGGACTTTTTGATCTGGATGCTGCAGGAATTCGAGGATAGGGGCGAAACAGTAATGGCGGCTCCGGCAGATGGGTTTTACGCTACCGAAGGACTTGGAAGAGATGAAATCAGACTGGCTTACGTTTTGGAACCGGAAAAACTTGTAAGAGCGATCGAGATTCTCGGGAAAGGCCTTGAAGCATATCAGGCACGATAATAGCTTAAAATAATTTAAAGAAAATCAAAAGGCCGGGTTGCATTATGCCAACTCGGCTTTATCAAATAAAAAAGCATGATTTCCCTTTCGATT
>CAZKCB010000152.1:0-5687 GCA_964550965.1 uncultured Oscillospiraceae bacterium | reverse complement strand
AAACGTCGGCACGATCCTCTCGGTTGCCGATACTCGGGCAGTCTATGATGAATACATGGAATTGATGAATCTTTACATTGGATTCATGGTCGTCTTTTCAGGAATCCTTGGGTTTTGCATCGTGTATAATGCAACGGTCATAAGCATCAGCGAAAGGGAAATGGAATTTTCGTCTCTCCGTATTCTTGGGTTCGGGAAAAATGAAATATTCCGGATGATCCTGCGCGAAAACAATATCATCACCGTTGTCGGGATCCTTTTGGGGATCCCTGTCGGAAAATTGTTTATGGAATATAGCGCGACTGCGTTTAGGACAAAGCTTTATACTTTGAACATGAGCACCACTTTTTTTGCGGGGCTTGCCGCCTGCTTTTTTACTGTCGTATTTGTCCTTTTGGCACAGCTCGTGACGTACCGGAAAATCAATCAGTTGGATTTTTTGAAAGCGCTTAAAGCAAGAGAAACTTAATCCACCGGGAAAGAGACGGATAGAAAGGAATGAAGCAAATGAAAACGATAAAATCAAAAAAGAAAAAATGGATCGTTCTGGGCGCGCTCGTTCTCATTGTTGTGGGCGGAGCAATTGCGGCGATATCTCTTTCAAAGGTATCTGTCGAATCTGCCCTGGTCGAAAAGGGAGAGGTCGTCCGTTTGGTCGAGGAATCCGGTGTCGTAGCGACGAAGAATTCAGTGATCGTTGCGGCGAAAAACGGCGGCGAAATAAAAAGTCTTCTTGCAGAAGAAGGGGCGGTAGTCAATGCAGGGAAGCTTCTTCTCGAAAGCGATATCAAAAGCGCACAAATGGATATCAAAAGCTTAGAGTCTCAGCTTTCAGGAGTCCAGACACAATATCTCCGGGCGAAGAGCCTGGCGGACAAAAACAAAGTGCTTTACGAAGAGGGCGCGCTCAGCAATGAAGAATACAATGCTTCTGTAAGTGCCGCCAAACAGCTTGCGGCAGAAGTTTCGGCGCTTTCCTACACGATCAAAAGCAATAAAGAAGCAAGGGGCAGCTCTGGGGTTACGGCTCCTATCACCGGAACGATTACCGATGTTTTCGTTCAAAAAGGCGAAACGGTAGCGGCGGGTGCGCCTTTGTTTGAAATTTCGGACCTGAGCCAATTGTATATCAAAGTAGAATTGATTGCGGAGGATGCGGATCTCGTTCAAACAGGTGATATCGCAAGGGTTTACAACGAAGACAGCGGCTTTTCGGATAAGAACGGCAGTGTGAGAAAGATCTATACAAAGGCGGAGGAGGAACTTTCTGAACTCGGGATCAATCAGCGGCGGGTCACGGTAGAGATCGCCCTGACTCCGGGAGCGAAACTAAGGCTTGGCAGTGATATGGATGTTGAAATCACGGTGGATAAAAAAGAATCCGTCCTTCGCATTTCCGACGAAGCCTTGTTTGAAAAAGAGGGAAAGGATTATGTTTATGTGATAGAAAACGAAAAAGCGGTGCTTCGTCAAGTCGAACTTGGCCTTGAGGGAGAAGATTATGCAGAAGTGCTCTCGGGTCTTTCGGAAGGAGAAACGCTGATCGTATCTCCCGGTGACGATGTCGACGAGGGGGTCAAAGTCAGCTGGCAAAGATGACATCCCTTGCGGGGTATTTTTCTTTATGTTAAAATGACTTGTGCCCAAGCGCGGGGCGAGCAGAAAATAAAGCGCGTTTGCTCGGACGATGGAGCAGCATGGAGTGTAGATGGCCTATAAGGTAAAACTGGATATCTTCGAAGGGCCTTTCGACCTTTTGGTCTACTTGATCGAAAATGCCGAAATGAGTATCTATGATATTCGGGTCGCCGAAATCACAAAACAATATATTGAATACATTGAGCATATCCAAAAAACGGATGTGGTCGTAGCCGGAGAATTTATGGTTCTTGCGGCTTCTTTGATTGAAATAAAGTCGAAAATGTTATTGCCGAGACTTACGATGGATGGTGAAGAAGAGTTTGCAGAAGATCCGCGAAGCGAACTCGTTGAAAAGCTTCTCGAATACAAAAAGTATAAGAAGGCTGCTGCGCTTCTCGAAACCCAGGAGGACTATGCAAGGCAGATCTATACGAAACCCCAGGACGATCTGGATCTTTATACGAAGGATCCTGATTACTTCTTAAATCTCGATCTCGGTCAATTTATCAAATCCTTCAATTTGTTTCTGCAAAAACAAAAACGGATGGAGGATGTCAAAAAAAGATATGCAGTTGCCGAGCGCCAGAAGATGACAGTGGAAAACAGGATCGAACAACTGAAAAGAATGCTTTTTGGCAAAGGAAAGATGAAATTCCGCGAACTTTTAGATGAAGACGGGAGCCGCTATCAGGTCGTACTTACTTTTTTGTCAATGCTTGAACTGATCCGTCAGAAAACGATCAAGGTCGAGCAGGATGTGAATTTCGGGGAGATCACGATCGTCCCGCAGAATATGGAGGAAGCCGGAGATGACCAGTAAACGAACGATAAAATCAGCCTTTGAAACCATGCTTTTTGTATGGGGCGATCCGCTCGATGTCAAAACGGCCGCAGAGGTTTTCAACATTGACTGGAAGGAAGCCTACGAGTATTTCAAAGAACTCCAAAAGGAATATGCGGACCAGGAACGCGGTATCGGGATCCGTGAAATCGATAAAAGCTTTCAGTTTTGTACAAACCCGGAAAACAGCGAATACATCGAACGTCTCTGCACTCCTGTCAAGGAGCAGCGGCTCACCCAGTCTGCGATGGAGGTCCTTGCGATCATCGCGTATAAGCAGCCCGTTACAAAAGGCGAGATCGAATCCATCCGCGGGATCAAGTGCGATCGCGTGATCGAAGGGCTGACCAAGAAAGACCTGATCGAAGAAGTAGGAAGAAGCGCAGGGATCGGCCGCCCCATTCTTTATGGGACGACAAAAATATTTTTGAAGCATTTTGGCTTTAAAAACCTCAAGGAATTGCCGGAAATCGAGGACATCAGTGATGTTCTGCGCGAAGCTCCTGAGGGAGTCGACCTGGAACAGATCGTCATTGATTTCAGACAGGGTTGATCTTGTTTTTGCTTGATAAAATCATTTGTAGAAAGTGAAAATGTTTGACGAAGAAGTTAAGAAATGATATAATTTAAAATTAGAAAATTAATAAAAAAAGACTGTGAGAGGATACGGATTTGCTAGGATATAAGAGAGAATTTGAGATGAAAATGCGAAGTGTCAGAAGCCAGCTTTTGCACCGTTATTCCTATTTTCTCCCCTCTATTGGAGTTGTAAGACAGCCTTCCTGATTTGGAAGGCTTTTTGTTTGTTTGTTTGTTTGGGAAGGAGTAAACCGATGTTGAAAGGAAGAAGCTTATTGGAGCCTATGGACTTTTCTCTTGAAGAGTTGGAGGAAATCTTTGCTTTGGCAAAAGAGATCATGAAGGAACCTGCAAAGTATACACATGTGGGTGACGGAAAGCTGCTTGCGACCTTGTTTTACGAGCCGAGTACAAGGACAAGATTCAGCTTTGAAGCTGCGATGCTAAGACTTGGCGGGCAGGTGATCGGTTTTTCAGAAGCAAACTCGAGTTCTGCGGCAAAAGGCGAAAGCATTGCCGATACAGTAAGAACGGTCGCTTGCTATGCAGATATCGTAGTCATGCGTCATCCCAAGGAGGGCGCACCGCGGATCGGTGCAGCGGCTGCAGATGTGCCGGTCATCAATGCCGGAGACGGTGGACACCAGCATCCGACACAGACACTTACGGATCTTTTGACGATCCAGATGTCCAAGGGGAGCCTCGATAATTTGACCATCGGCATCTGCGGAGACTTAAAATTTGGCCGTACCGTGCATTCTTTGATGAAAGCAATGTCGCGTTACAAAAATATCCGTTTTGTCTTGATCTCGCCGGAAGAACTTGTAATACCGGATTACGTACGCAAAGAGGTTTTGCATAAAAACAACATTCGTTTCGAAGAGGTCCGAAGGCTCGAAGAAGTCATCGACTGCATCGACGTGCTCTATATGACGAGAGTACAAAAGGAGCGTTTCTTCAACGAAGAAGACTACATTCGATTGAAAGACAGTTATATTCTTGACGCGGAAAAGATGGAGAAAGCATCAAAGGACATGATCGTTCTGCATCCGCTGCCGCGTGTCAATGAAATCGCTGTAGAAGTGGATAAAGATCCGAGAGCGCTCTATTTCGAACAGGCAAAAAACGGCATGTTTGTAAGAATGGCGCTGATGATGAAACTGCTCGGGCTTGAAGAAGGGAGAGTGAGTTAAATGTTGGTAGTCAACAGTATTGAAAGAGGGATCGTTATCGACCATATCACGGCCGGCCTTGGCGCAAGGATCCTCAATTATCTTGATATTGACACTTCAAAGTATACGATCGCCTTTATTATGAATGCAGAAAGCCCGACCCATGGCCGCAAAGATGTGATCAAGATAAAGGATGTCGTTGATCTCGATTTGACGGATCTCGGCATGATCGATCCCCTTGCTACGGTGAATATTATTGAGGACCATAAAGTCGTCAAAAAGATCAAGCTGGAAATACCGGAGAAAATCGTCAACATCATTCATTGTAAAAATCCGCGTTGTGTGACCTCGGTCGAAAAAGCAGCACCGCATATCTTCCATTTGATCGATCGGGAAAACCGAGAATACAGATGTGAATATTGTGATGATATCGTAAGCATGAAGGGGGACTGGCAGCATGATGTTATGCGTAAGGAATGGCTTCGTACAAACTCCTGCGAATAAAACCATCCCAAAGGAACCGATGGATATTCTGATCGAAGATGGCATCATCCGCGAAATAAAAGAAGCCGGAGGAAGCTATCCGGAAGACGTCACTGTGATCGATGCAACAGGGAAATGGGTCGTGCCGGGTTTTGTCGATCTTCATGTGCACTTTCGTGATCCGGGACAGACAGACAAAGAAGACATCGAAAGCGGCTGCATGGCAGCAGCCCGAGGCGGATTTACGACTGTCTGCTGCATGCCGAACACAAAGCCGGTGATAGACAGTGAAGAAACAGTCCGTTATGTCGACTTATGGGGAAGAAGAGCCTGCGGCGTCAATCTTTTCGCGATCGCGGCGATCACGAAAGAGCAAAAGGGCAGAGAACTCGTAGACGTCGCAAGACTTGCTGAAATCGAAACCCGCTGCAAGGAACTCACCGGGAAAGGGATTGCGGGCCTTTCGGAAGATGGAAAAACCGTGGCAGACGTTCGGCTGATGCAAAGGGCCATGGAGCTTGCCGAAGAACATGATCTCCCGATTTTTGCACACACTGAAGAGGAAAGTTTGGCGGGCGGTGTCATGCACCGCGGGCGGAAAGCCTGGGAACTCGGTCTTACCGGAGTTCCTCCGGAAGCAGAGGAGATCATCGTGGCGAGGGACATCCTGCTTGCCAAAAATACCGGCTGTCGTTTGCACCTTTGCCATATCAGTACAAGCGGAAGTGTTGATTTGATAAGACTTGCAAAAACCTGGGGCCTCCCCGTGACTGCAGAAACAGCTCCGCATTATTTTACCCTGACGGAAAACAGAGTAGTAAAAGAAAACGGACTGGCAAAGATGACTCCGCCGCTTCGCAGTTCCCTTGATGTTGAAGCGATCTGCAGCGGACTTTCCGATGGAACGATAGATGTGATCGCGACCGACCATGCTCCTCACCCGAGCTCCAAGAAGGCCAAGGGGATCATCG
>CAZKCB010000151.1:0-5699 GCA_964550965.1 uncultured Oscillospiraceae bacterium | reverse complement strand
CAGAGGCCTTGAAAACATTGTTGCAGTGACAAATGAATACCTTACAAAAATTTTTGAACGTTCGGCTGTCTTTTTTACAAAGGATCCGGGAATCGGGTCAAACGGGACTTTAGCACAGTCTCCTATGGATCCGGAAGCCTCTTTTTTATTGTCAGAGGACGAACGCGCAGTGGCGCATTGGGTTTATATCAACCAAAAAAATGCGGGGGCAGGTACTGACACCTTAATGGGTGCGGGCGCTTTTTATATGCCTGTCATTTCACAGGGAAATGTTTTAGGCGTAATCGGACTATCCTGCGCAAATGGAAAGCTGAACCAAAGCAACCGCTTGTTTTTGCATATGCTCACATCACAGGTAGCAATGGCTTTAGAACGTCAGAAATTGTCAGATGAGCAGAGACAAATAGTGATCGAGGCAGAAAAAGAAAAAATGAGAAGCAATTTGCTGCGTGCAATTTCCCATGATTTGAGAACCCCGCTCACCTGCATTTCCGGAGCAAGTTCGGTCATTCTTGAAAGCGGTGAAACGTTGGATAAAGAAACTCATGACATGCTGCTTACCAATATAAAAGAAGACTCGCAGTGGTTGATCAGAATGGTCGAAAATATTCTTTCTGTTACACGGATCAATGAAGGCTCTGCGACGGTTGCAAAAATGCCGGAGGCAGTTGAGGAAATCGTTGCAGAGGCTATCGGACGTATTCGAAAAAGATTTCCAAATCGAAAAATAACGGTAAGAGTTCCAAATGCACTTTTAATGGTACCTATGGATGGTACTCTGATCGAACAGGTTCTGATCAATTTGCTTGAAAATGCGCTGAAGCATTCTCCTGAGGAAAGTGTGGTTGAGGTAAAAGTGAAAAAAAACCAAGGCGAGGTTCTTTTTGAGGTGATAGATAATGGTGAAGGGATATCCGAACAAGAATTCCCCTATGTGTTTGAGAGTTATCTTCCGGGGAGGAAAAGAAGCTCTGATTCATCGAGAGGGATGGGTATTGGTTTGTCGATCTGCATGTCGATTATAAAGGCACACCAAGGCAAAATGGAGGCGGACAATAATGAAGATGGCGGTGCGGTTTTTCGGTTTTCCCTTCCATTAGAGGAGAGTGAAGCAAATGAACAATAAACCATTGGTATTGATCGTGGAGGATGAAGAGGGTATTTGCAACTTTATTTCTGCAATATTGACAGCAAATGATTTTAACGTAATCAAGAGCAAAAAAGCGAAAGAGGCCATTTCCATGGCCGCTTCCTGCTCCCCTGATCTGATATTGCTTGATTTAGGGCTGCCGGATATGGATGGGGTGGAAGTACTAAAAACAGTACGAGAATGGAGCGGTTTGCCGATCATTGTTGTATCGGCTCGCGGGCATGAACGTGAAAAAGTGGAAGCTCTTGACTTGGGTGCCGATGATTATATCACAAAACCATTTGGGACTGCCGAATTGTTGGCTAGAATAAGGACTGCTCTTCGTCACAATCAAAAAGTTTCAAATGAAAGCCATTTTGAAAACTGTAAAATCAGGACCGGAAATCTCGAAATCGATTATGAGAAAAGACTTGTATCTGTAAATCAAAAAGAGGTTCACCTTACGCCAATCGAATATAAAATCATAGGCCTGCTTTCAAAGCATATCGGGAAAGTACTGACTCATGATTTTATAATCAAAGAAGTTTGGGGTCCGTACGCCGCGAATCCATGCGCAAGCGAGATTCAGGCACTTCGTGTAAATATGGCTAATCTGAGAAGAAAATTGGAATTGAACCCCGCGGAACCCGAATATATCCTAACAGAGGTCGGTGTAGGATATAGAATGGTTGAAGAATAAAAAATCATTTCAAGTGTGTTTATATTTGGATATCAATAAAGCGTGCCTTTGTTTCCTGCAAAGGCACGCTTTATTTTATGAATATTGAGAGGAATGATTTTTTTAGCCGAGGATCGCTTTCAGATCTTCCTCAGGTGTGGTGGTGGGGCGGATCCCAAAGTTCTCAACAAGGTAAGCAAGAACATTAGGCGATACGAAAGCCGGGAGTGTGGGGCCGAGGTAGATGTTCTTGATCCCGAGAGAAAGGAGTGTCAAAAGGATGCAGACTGCTTTCTGCTCGTACCAGGACAATACCATGGTGAGAGGGAGGTCATTGACACCGCATTTAAAGGCTTCAGCAAGAGCAACGGCTACGCGGATCGCACTGTAAGCATCGTTGCACTGACCCATGTCCATGATGCGGGGAAGTCCGCCGATGGTTCCAAGATCAAGGTCATTGAAGCGATATTTTCCGCAGGCCAGTGTCAGGATGATGCTGTCCTTGGGTGTCTGTTTTACGAAATCGGTATAGTAGTTTCTGCCCGGTTTTGCACCGTCGCAGCCGCCGACTAAGAAGAAGCGGCTGATAGCGCCTGCCTTGACCGCATCGATCACTTTATCTGCGACGCCCAGTACTGTCCCGTGTCCGAATCCGGTCATTACTGTATTTCCGCCGTTGATGCCCGTCATTACCGTGTCTTCGGCATAGCCTCCGAGTTCAAGCGCTTTTTTGATGACCGGTGTGAAATCCTTATTATCGTCGATGTGGACCATTTCAGGATAGCCAACGACTTCTGTCGTGAAAATACGGTCATGATAGCTTTCTTTTACCGGCATGATGCAGTTTGTTGTAAAGAGGACAGGCGCAGGAATATTTGCAAATTCCTTCTGTTGATTCTGCCATGCTGTGCCAAAATTGCCCTTGAGGTGCGGATAGGCTTTCAATTTGGGATAAGCATGTGCGGGAAGCATTTCGCCGTGGGTATAAATATTGATGCCCTTGTCTTTTGTCTGCTCAAGAAGCAAAGAAAGATCATAAAGATCATGCCCCGAGATGACGATAAAGGGACCTTTTTCAATAGTGAGTGAAACTGTAGTCGGAACCGGTGTTCCGTATGTTTCGGTATTGGCTTTGTCGAGAAGCTCCATGCACTTGAGGTTGATCTGGCCTGTTTCCATGACTAACGGCAGGAGATCGGCCATTTCATAGTCGGTTCCGATCGCGCGAAGGCCGGTATAGAAGAAACGATCGACCTCTTCATTCGTATAACCAAGGACCATTGCATGGTAGGCATATGCGGCCATTCCGCGGAGACCGAAAAGGATCAGGGATTTAAGCGACTTGATATCTTCGTTTTCCTGCCAGAGATCCTTCAGAAGATAATCATCGACAGCTCCGCACGAAGAGCATGTTTCACAGCTGGTTCCGCAGCCTGAAGCTTTGACGAGAGCGATTTTTTCATTTTTGATCTTTTCAAGAAGCTTACTGATCGCAGCATCATCAAAACTGACATTCGTGACGGTCGTAAAAAGTCCTTCAAGAACGAGGCGGTCTCTTTCCGGTGTCGGAGCAAAACCCTTTGCAGCTCTTGCAAGAGAAATCAAAGCTTCTGTTAATTCGTCCTGAAGATCTGCAGTCGCTTCCGGTTTGCCGCAGACTCCGGCCTTTCCGCTGCAGCCTTTGGATCCGGCAGTTTGTTCACACTGATAACAAAACATATTACTCATTTTTCTTTCCTCCTGATGTTCATTCACTCAATAACGTGGTTTATTTTAGTTTTGATTGTTGTTGTCACAGGGTGTTTTTGGCACCGTTGACTTTATACACTCATATTAGTATACTGAAACAAATTAGTATGTTGTTTTTACAACGGAACGAGGTAAAAATGAAAAATAATTATCCGATCCTGAAAAAAGTAGCATTGTTTCAGGATATTGAAGAAAAAGAAGCGGAACTTTTGATGGGCTGTCTTGATGCTCAAAAAATGAACTATCGGAAAAACCAAGTCATCTATCATGAGGATGACCGGATCACAAAAGTAGGGATCATAGTAGCCGGGAAAGTGCTGATTTTAAAAGAAGATCTTTGGGGAAACCGAACGATCCTCTCAGGGCTTGAGGCCGGAGATATGTTTGGAGAAGCCTTTTCCTGCGCCGGAGAAGAAAAGATACCGGTAAGTGTTGTTGCGGCGGAAGACACTGAGATTTTAATGATCGATTATCGCAAAATCCTCACGACCTGCAGTACCGCTTGTGTTTTTCATACACAGATGATCAAAAATATGCTCCATATTTTAGGTGTTAAGAATCTTCAGCTTACACAGAAGGTAGAACATATCACAAAAAGGACAACAAAAGAAAAACTGCTCTCTTATCTTTCTGCCGAAGCAAAAAGACAAGGAAAAAATTCTTTTGATATTCCGTTTAAACGGCAGGAACTTGCGGATTATCTGGCCGTTGACAGAAGCGCGATGTCAAATGAACTCAGCAAAATGCAGGAAGAAGGGATCCTTGATTACGAGCGCAGTCATTTCGTGCTCCACTGATCGGGAATAAACGAAAATTGAGGTTAAACACTTGCAAAGCGGGTAAAATCAAATATTAAAAGCCCATAAGGCACCGCATCGGCGGGACGAGGGATGAAAGGATGGCGAGGTTTTGATGCAAGAAGACCTTTTCAAAGAATTTTTCATCAAATCATCGATGGCGATCTCTTATTTTAAATCGATCATAAACGATGACGGAATGCTCGAAGGATACGAACTCGTAGATGGGAATCAGGCCTTTGAAAAAATGACAGGATATAAGGCCGCTGCATTGAAGGGGAAAAGCTTAGCTGATCTTTTCCCTGGGATATCCGATGATATTCCCTATCATTTCGGAGATAAAAGCATAAAAATAACGATCGTTCCGCTTTCGGAGCTCTATTTTTTCTGCGTTTTCGAGGATGTCACTGCTGAAGTTGACGAAATCAAAAAAAGTGAAGAGCTGCTTAAAAAGGAAAAAGAGCTTTTTCGTGCAACGATTTTTTCAGTCAATGAGGGCATCATAGTTACAAATAATCAGGGGAAGATCAGTTTGATGAACAAAATCGCAGAAGATCTGACCGGTTGGAGCATGCAAGATGTGGACGACAGAAAGTTCAGCACTATTTTTGTGAACCTGGATGAAAAAACCCGCGAAAAACGGCCAAGTCCTATAAGGTCTGTATTCAAAAACACTAATAAATCAGCTTTTGGAGAACATGAAATATTGATTCCAAAGGGTGGCGAAGAGCGTAATATTTCATGGAGAGCATCCGGTATCAAAGATGAAAACGGAGTAATAACGGGTGTAGTCGTTTCGTTTTGTGATCTGTCACAAGAATGCAAGCAAAAAAAAGAAATGGAAGGTTTTTTGAATATGAACCTTCTGATGCTTTGCGTTACGGATATAAATGGAACCTTTATTCGTGTGAATAAGAAGTTCCAGGAAACGCTGGGTTATCACGAAGAAGAAATCAAAGGAAAGAAATTTATAGATTTCGTTCATGAGGAAGACAAGCTCAATACAAGTGAATCCATCGATCAGGCTATCTCTTCGGAGAGTCAATCTTGTTTTATCAACCGTTGCCGCTCTAAAAAAGGGCAATATAAATATATCGAATGGAGCCTTGAAAAAAACGGAAGCCATCTGTATGCATCTGCAAGAGATATTACAGAAAAGAACAAGGGGGAAGAAGAATTTCCGGGAATTGATATTTTTGATGAACTGACGGGTATCTATAACCATCATTTTGTCGATCGACAGGTCGATGAACTGCTTGAACGATCAAATTTATATCAGGACCCGATTTCGATGGTTTTATTTGATATAGACAATTTTAAACATGTCAATGATACTTTCGGGCAG
>CAZKCB010000150.1:0-5731 GCA_964550965.1 uncultured Oscillospiraceae bacterium | reverse complement strand
CATAACAGAGCGCAAAATCTGTGGGATCAAGCTTGTTGACTGCGCCCATACAGCTGATGATGGCGCTGCGGGAAGCGTTTGCTATTAAGACCAATGCAATATTTGCCGAAACATTGTCGATCGCATCCACAATATAAGCAAAACCGCTAAAGTCAAATGAATCAGAGGTTTCCGGAAGGAAAAACAGGCGATGAGCTTTTACAACTGCCGCTGGATTGATATCCAGAATTCTATCTTTCATGACATCCACCTTGTAAAGGCCGACTGTTTTTGTCGTCGCGATGATCTGGCGGTTGATGTTCGTGATACTTACAATATCTTTGTCAACCAGATCGAATCCATTGATCCCGCAGCGTGCCAAAGCTTCCACTGCATAACCGCCGACACCGCCGATCCCAAACACTGCGATTTTTGATTCCGACAGCTTTTTCATATTGTCTGCGCCGAGCAGAGATTCTGTTCTCGAAAATTGTTCCACTTCACACCCCTATTAATATACTGTTTACTATATACAAAACTATACTTGACGCTTGTGGTCCTGTCAAGAAAGTGCAAAACAGTCTGATTCTTTTCACTTTTTTTCTTGACACTTGGTACTATGTTGATATAATTAGATAAACTAACTAAAAGAACTAAGTGATAAAAACAAGCGAGTAAAGGAGTGGATACAATGAACACCTTTGAGAGCAGATTAAATGAACTGCTGCTCGGCACCTTTCGCGATATTACAAAGGTCGAAGAACTGATCCTTCAAAAAAGTGATCCGGGACTTACCCTTTCGGAGGTGCATCTGATTGAAGCGGTAAGAAAAGGGAAAGAAGGTATGCAAACAGTAAGTGAGCTTGCTTCTGACCTTAGGATCACAGTTCCTTCCGTTACAGTAGCTGTAAACAAGCTGGTGCAAAAGGGCTATGTGATCAAGGAGCAAAATAGAGAAGACCGCCGTTCTGTATGGGTCGCACTTACCCGGGATGGTGAAACGATCTATCGACTTAATCGCTACGTCCATTATAAATTAGTAAGACAGGCAGCTTCCGAGCTTTCCGAGGAAGACAAAGAAGCGCTGGTCATCGGAATTCAAAACATCGATGATTTCTTTAAGAAAAAAATGACAAAGTACGGAGGTATAAATGGGTTTTCAAATCGTAGGAACCGGACGCGCGGTTCCGGAGTACATACTGACAAATGAAGAAGTGGCTAAGCTTGTAGACACGACCGACGAATGGATCACAACAAGAACAGGGATCAAAACTCGGTTCGTGAGCACGCATGAAACAATAACCGACCTTTCAGCAGATGCTGCAAAAAAAGCATTGGTGAAAGCAGGGATCGATGCGAAAGAGCTTGATCTTATCATCTGCTCGACCGTTATGGCAGAGCATGCTTCACCTTCCTTATCCTGTCTCGTCCAAAAGGAGATCGGTGCGACTTGCCCTGCATTTGACATCAATGCAGCCTGCTCAGGCTTTGTTTATGGGCTTGACATTGCAGATTCATACATTACAGCAGGAAAAGCGGAGACCGTTCTCGTGATCGGCGCGGAGATGATGACAAGGCATGTCGACTGGGAAGACCGCGCAAGCTGTGTTCTCTTTGGAGACGGAGCAGGAGCTGTGATCCTCAAAAAAGGAGAGGGACTGAAGGCTATCCATCTGACGGCCAAAGGTGATGATAAACTCCTTTCAATTGGAAGCACCTTCTGTCAAAGCCCGTTTTCGAAGCAGCCGATCCTTGACCCCTGCTTCAAAATGAACGGCGGGGAAGTATTTAAATTTGCAGTAGGTGCAAGTCTTAAAGATGTAAAGCACGTTATGCGTGAAGCCGGCATCACTTCAGATGATATCAAAATGGTGATCCCGCATCAGGCAAATCTAAGGATTTTCCAGGTGATCAAAGAAAAACTCGGCTTGCCCGATGAACGAGTTGCTTCGGGTATCGACCATTATGGAAACACCTCCTCGGCAAGCATTCCGCTCATGCTCGATGAGCTGATCGAAAACGGACGCCTTGTTCCGGGAGATATCATTGTAATGACAGCGTTTGGCGGCGGTCTGACATCCGGTGCCTGCGTCATTGAGTTATAAAGAAAAATAAATGAATTAACCGTATATTTGATTGAAAAAATCAAAAATTGAAAGTGAGGAAACAAAAATGACATTAGAAAAAATCGCAAAGATCATCGCTGAAACAAGAGACGTAGAAGCTTCTGAAATCAAAAGAGAGACTTCTTTCGAAGAAATGGAACTCGATTCCCTGGATGTTGTTGAAGTCATCATGGCAATCGAAGAAGAATTCAATATCACGATCGAAGGTGCTGATGAACTCAAAACCGTAGGAGAATTGGTCGATCTGGTAGAAAGCCTGAAGTAACAATATGAAAACTAGTATTTGCGAAACACTCGGAATCGAATACCCTATCATTCAGGGAGGCATGGCCTGGGTCGCTAACGCGTCATTGGTCATCGCTGTATCAAAAGCCGGAGGACTTGGGACTTTGGCAGCGGCAAATGCCCCCGCTGACTATGTGAGAGGTGAGATCCGAAAGATACGAGAAGCAACAGACAAGCCGTTTGCAGTCAATATCATGCTTATGAGCCCTTTTGTCGAAGACATCGCAAAATTAGTCATCGAAGAGAAGGTTCCCATTGTAACAACCGGAGCAGGACTGCCGACGAAGTACATGAAAGATTGGGTTGCGGCCGGAATCAAAGTGATTCCCGTCGTACCATCCTGCAGCATTGCAAAAATGGTAGCCAGGTCCGGTGCAGCTGCGGTGATCGCAGAAGGCGGCGAATCGGGCGGACACATCGGAGAAATGACCACTATGGCACTTGTTCCGCAAGTCTGTGATGCCGTTTCGATACCTGTGATCGCAGCCGGTGGAATTGCAGATGGACGTGGCCTTGCCGCAGCTCTTATGCTTGGCGCTGCCGGTGTTCAAATGGGAACAAGGTTTTTGGTTGCAAAAGAATGTACTATCCATCAAAATTACAAAAATAAGATCCTTGCAGCCAAAGACATTGATACGATCACCACAGGAAAGCGTCTCGGGCATCCTGTAAGAGCACTGAAAACACCTTTTACGAGAGCCTTTTTAAAAAATGAAAACGACACGAGTAAAACGATGGAAGAACTTGAAATGTTCGGTGCCGGAGCTCTCCGAAAAGCTGTGATCGAAGGCGATGAGGCGGAAGGCTGCTTTATGGCGGGTCAATCTGCCGGCCTTGTTAAAAAAGAACAAACAGCGGAAGAAATTATAAAAGAAGTTGTATCAGAAGCAGAAAATATTTTGAGAGGTGCTGCAAAGTGGGTAAAATAGCGTTTCTTTTTTCAGGACAGGGTGCACAAAAAACAGGAATGGGCAAAGAACTCGCCGATTGCTCGAAAGAAGCTGCGAAAGTCTTTGCGATGGCGGATGAGATCCGTCCGGGAACTTCGACACAGTGCTTTTCAGGAAGCAACGAAGAACTCTTTCTGACAAAAAACACACAGCCCTGTCTTTTCTGTGTGGACCTTGCAGCAGCAATGGCATTGAAAGAAAAAGGCGTGGATCCGGACTATCTTGCAGGTTTTTCACTTGGGGAGATCCCGGCGCTTGCATTAGGCGGATACTTGAAAACGGAAGACGCTTTTCGCTTTGTCGTAAAAAGAGCAGAGTATATGGATCAATGCTGTAACGATCATCCTGGAGTCATGTATGCAGTGGTCAAAATCACAGCAGAACAGGTCGAGGCGATCTGCAGCGGTGTTGAGGGCAGTTACCCTGTAAACTATAATGAAAGCGGACAGACTGTAGTGGCCTGTATTGCAGAAGCAGGAAAAGCATTCGAAGAAGCCGTAAAAGAAGCCGGCGGAAGAGCCTTGAAGCTTTCCGTAAGCGGAGGATTTCATTCTCCGATGATGGACGATGCTGCGAAAAAACTACGCGAAGAATTTGCTGACATTACTTTTCAAAAGCCTGAAATACCGGTTGTTTCGAATGTTACGGCAAAAGAATACACCGATGCAGAACTTCTTTTAGAGCAGGTCCACCGACCCGTAATGTGGCAAAAGACAGTGATGTATCTTGCTGAAAACGGAGTGGACACCTTTATTGAAGTCGGCATCGGAAAAACACTTTCCAATCTTGTGCGCAAAATATTACCGGAAGCCTTGGTTCTCAATGTTGAAGATGAAGCAAGCTTAGCCGAAGCACAGGAGGTGCTGAAAAATGCTTGAGGGAAAATATGCAGTCATAACGGGTGGGAGCAGAGGAATTGGCCGGGCTATGGCCATTGAATTTGCAAGGCTTGGAGCAAATGTTGCGATCCTTTACAGCAGCAACCGCGAAGCAGCAGAAAAAACACTTGATGAGATGAAAGTCTACGGAGTTTATGCATTTGCATTCCCATGTAATGTAGCATCTTTTGAAGAGACAAAAGCTACCGTCGGAGAAATCTTAAAAGTCTTTCCGACCGTAGATATCCTGGTCAACAATGCCGGAATTACGAAAGATGGTATCCTGCTGACCATGACCGAAGAAAATTTTGATACCGTCGTAGATACAAGTCTAAAAGGCGCGTTTAATATGATACGCCATCTTTATCCGACACTGATGAAACGAAAGTCCGGCCGAATCATCAATATGACTTCGGTTGCCGGAATCATGGGAAATGCAGGTCAGGCAAATTATGCAAGTGCCAAAGCCGGACTGATCGGATTGACGAAATCGGTAGCAAAAGAACTGGGAAAAAGAGGCGTTACCAGTAATGCCATCGCGCCTGGCTTTATCGATACCGAAATGACAGCCGTCCTTTCCGAAAAAGTCAAAGAAGGAGCCCTGCAGGGTATACCGCTCAACAGGATGGGAACAGCCGAGGAAATCGCAAAACTTGCAGCGTTCCTGGCATCTGAAGATGCGGCATATATTACTGGACAAGTTATTCAAATCGATGGGGGGTTATGCATGTGAAACGTGTAGTAATAACGGGGATGGGCGTACTGTCTCCGATCGGAAAGACATTAGACGAATTTTCAACAAATGTCATGGCTGGAAAATGCGGGATCGACTTTATCACCAGATTTGACGCATCGACCTTTAAAGTCAGAATAGCAGCCGAGCTCAAGGGCTATGAACCGACAGATTATCTTGAAAAAAATGAAGCGCGAAAAATGGACTTTTTTACTCAATATGCAGTCATTGCGGCCGAAGAAGCAGTTGCTGACAGTGGTATCGTTGGAAATGTAGAACCGGAGAGACTCGGTGTATACATCGGATCCGGAATCGGCGGTATGGACACTTTTATCAATCAGACAGAAAAACTTCTTACCGGAGGAGAAAGAAAGGTTTCACCGTTCTTTATTCCGATGATGATTTCCAATATGGCTTCAGGAACCGTTGCGATCCGCGCCGGTGCAAAAGGCCCCTGCCTTCCGGTCGTAACAGCTTGCTCGACCTCGACTCATGAGATCGGAGAAGCGTTTAGAGCCATCAAACACGGCTATGCAGACGCGATCATTGCCGGCGGAGCAGAAGCAACGATCAACCCGCTTTGCGTTGCCGGATTTACCAATATGACCGCTCTTTCCACGAAAAACATTCCTCTCGAAAGCTCTATTCCATTTGATGCTAGAAGAGATGGCTTTGTAATAGGTGAGGGTGGAGCTATCGTTGTTTTGGAAGAAATGGAACATGCAAAAGCACGCGGAGCTAAGATCTATGCTGAGGTCGTCGGCTATGGAAACAGCTGCG
>CAZKCB010000149.1:0-5737 GCA_964550965.1 uncultured Oscillospiraceae bacterium | reverse complement strand
GCTAATTGCCGGGAATATCCTACGCCCTTCGGGAACTTGAGAAAGCCCGCGCTCGACTCTTTGGGGTGCAGACAAATTCGTAATGGTTTGGTCTTCGAGAATGATCTCGCCGCTCGTAGGCTTGATCAATCCGGAAATCGTCCGCAGCGTCGTCGTTTTTCCGGCTCCGTTTGCTCCGATCAGAGTAACGATCTCCCCCTGTTCAACTTTCAGGGAAACATCTTTTAAGGCGTGGATCACGCCATAATGAACATTCAGGTTTTTGATCTCAAGCATGACTGACCTCCTCGCCCAAATACGCTTCGATGACTCTCTTATTGCTTCGGATCTCCTCGGGTTTTCCGGATGCGATCAGCATACCGTAATCCAAAACATAGATCCTTTCGCAGATTTTCATAACCAGAGACATATCATGCTCTATCAGTAAAACCGTAAGGCCATAGTCCTCTCGGATCTTTTGGATCAGGCCGGTCAATGCCGCCGTTTCATTGGGATTCATTCCGGCAGCAGGTTCATCCAATAAAAGGATCACCGGCTTTGTTGCCATTGCTCTGACGATTTCCAGGTGCCGTTGTTCGCCGTAAGGAAGATTCTTTGCAAGTTCATTCTTTTTCCCTGCGAGGTTAAAGATTTCAAGAAGCTCTTCCGCTTCTTTTGTCATCCTCTCTTCTTCAGCGAAATATCTGTTTGTATGGAAAAACGAGCGAAGCATGCCATAACGTACATTCTGATGCATCGCGATACGTACATTGTCCAAAACCGTCAGATCCTTAAAGAGCCTGATATTCTGGAACGTTCTCGCAAGTCCGGCTTTCGTAACATTATATGGTTTGAGTCCGCCAAGCGCCTTGGTTTTTCCGTCGATTTCAAGCTGGATATGCCCTGAGGAAGGAACATAAACACCGGTCAGCAGGTTGAACAAGGTCGTTTTTCCTGCACCATTTGGTCCGATCAGTCCGACAAGCTCGCCTTTTTCTATCTCTATGTTCACATTGGATACTGCGGTCAGCCCACCAAAGGATTTTGTAAGTTTATCAACTTTTAATAATGACATTTTCTTTCCCCCTCACTCTATCCTTTCGTCTTTTTTTCCAAAGCGCAGCCGAAGTCCGAACAGATCATTGATTTCGGTAGTGCCCATAAGCCCTTTGGGACGGAATATCATAATGATGACCAAAAGGGCGGCGTAAAGGATCATACGGACTGCCGTAAAAGATTGAAGGAAGGTAGTCAATATGGCAAGTAATATCGCGGCCAGTATAGAACCGGTCAAGCTTCCGAGTCCTCCGAGCACGACGATCACCAGGATATCGATAGACTTCAGGAAGCCGAACAGATCCGGTTTGATAAAGTAAAAGTATGAGGAGTACAGCGCTCCGCCGATGCCTGCGAAAAATGCACCGATCGCAAAAGCCATAACCTTATATTTTGTAGTATTTATACCCATAGATTCGGCGGCAATCTCATCCTCGCGGATCGAAATGCAGGCACGTCCGGGTGAAGATCGCAGAAAATTGTTGATCAGGATGACCGTTGCCACTGTAAAGAGACACAGCCACGGCCAGTTCGAAAATCGGGGAATGCCGTTTAAACCGGCAGCACCGTTTGTGATCTCCATATTCAGGAAGAGAACGCGGATGATTTCAGCCATCCCAAGTGTGGCGATCGCAAGATAATCTCCCTTTAATCTCAAGGTCGGTATGCCGATCAGAACACCTACCAAAGCTGCCGCGATCGCACCGCCAAGGATGCCAAGCAGGAATCCTGTCGTCGAGCGCATCTCCATGTTGATGATCGCACAGACATAAGCACCTATCGACATAAAGCCTGCATGCCCAAGCGAAAATTGCCCGGTGAAACCGGTAACCAGATTCAAACTGACGGCCAGAATAATATTGATGCAGATGGTAGCCAGCGTGATTTCATAAAATGCGTTCAGGACCCGCGTCATGATCAGCACTTGCACGATGGCAAAGGATAAAAGAATGACGCCCAGTATCATTATATTTTTCTTTGTCAATGCTTTCATCGCTTACACCTTCTCTCTCGTGTTTTTACCGAGCAGGCCCGTAGGCTTCAAAATCAGGATCAGAATCAGGAAAGCAAACACTGCCGCATCTCTGTACATCGAATTGCCATACCCTGAAACCAAAGTCTCGAGTACTCCGATCGATAAACCACCGATCATGGCTCCCGGGATGCTTCCGATCCCACCGAACACAGCAGCCACGAATGCCTTCAATCCGGGCATGATGCCCATCAAAGGATTGATCGAGTTGTAATAGATCCCTACCAGTACTCCTGCCGCCCCCGCAAAAGCGGAGCCGATGGCAAAAGTGATCGATATGGTACGGTCGACTTTGATACCCATAAGCTGTGCCGCATCCGGATCGATGGATACCGCACGCATCGCTTTTCCTGTTTTCGTGAAATGCACGATATACTGAAGAAGGATCATCAAAGCTAATGCGGTTGCAACGATATAGATCTGCTGCATGCTGATGCGAACATCTCCGAATTCAAGCACTTTTTTGGAAAGGAGCTCCGGATAAGATTTGACTTCCGCACCGACAAAGAACATCATCACATATTCAAGCAAGAGCGAAACGCCGATTGCCGTGATCAAGACTGCGATCCTTGTAGATGTTCGAAGTGGCTTGTAGGCAACGCGTTCAATAAGGACTCCAAGCAGTGCGCAAGATCCCATAGAGATGACCATCGCGGCAAAAAAGCCAAGCTGTGCATAGGTCGTCGCAGCAAAGCCTACATAGGCTCCGATCATATATACATCGCCGTGTGCGAAGTTGATCAACTTAATGATCCCGTAAACCATAGTGTATCCCAGAGCAATCAACGCATAAATGCTGCCCAGCGAGATACCGTTTACCATCTGTTGTAAAAATTGATCCAAGGCTATACCTCCGAAATTTATTATAAAAAACAATCAGGTTGGAGCAAGTACGCTCCAACCTGATTATGATACTATTCTTTGAGCAAAATGTCAAACCAAAGCATGGCCTGGCACAAAGAGATTTATTTAGGTTCAACCTTTACGCTGGTAGCCTGAACGCCGTTTTCAAGACCGATAACCACGATCGATTTGATCGGATTGTGATCTGCGCCCATGCTGAAGGTTCCGGTTACGCCAGTGAAGTTCTCGGTAGATGCCAAAGCTTCTTTGATCGCTTCGGGATCGGTGCTTCCTGCACGCTCGATCGCGTCAGCGATGTATTTTCCAAGGTCATAACCAAGTGCATGGAATGCGTTGGGCTCTGCATCATACTTCGCTTTGAATTTCGTGATGAAATCCTGCACCATGGGATCCTGATCAAGGTTCGAATAGTGGTTCGAGAAGTAAACATTGTTCAGAGCTTCCGCACCAGCGAGCTGGAGCAGAACTTCGGAGTCAAAACCATCCGCGCCGAGGATCGGAGCAGTGATTCCAAGCTCGCGAGCCTGCTTGATGATCAGTCCGGCTTCTTTGTAGTATCCGGGAAGGAAGATCACATCGAATTTTTCCGCCTTGATGTTGGTCAAAATCGCTTTGAAGTCCTTATCGTCGGTTACATAGCCTTCTTTTGCAACAATCGTTCCGCCAGCTGCTTCAAAGGTCTCAACAAAGTTTTTTGCGAGTCCTTTTGCATAGTCGCTGGACTGATCCTGGATCAGAACTGCCGACTTTGCGGAAAGATTGTTAAGCGCGAAATTAGCCATTGTGATTCCCTGGAAAGAATCGTTGAAGCAAAGACGGAAAACATAATCATTTACGTTTCCATCAGCATCCATGGTGACACCCTCATCAGCAGTCGCTGAAGCGGAAATGACAGGAATGCCGTTATCTGTTGCTACGGGGATCGTTGCCATGAAGTTGCCGGAGGTCGCAGGACCAAGGCAAGCAACGACACCGTCCTGTGTCATAAGTCTTGTTGCAAGGGAAGTTGCTTCTGCAGAATCAGACTTATTATCTAAAACTACGGGAACGATCTTCATGCCGTTGATTCCACCAGCTTCATTGATTTCATCGAAAGCCATCTGGATTCCATCTACCG
Source organism: uncultured Oscillospiraceae bacterium (assembly GCA_964550965.1). Classification (GTDB taxonomy): domain Bacteria; phylum Bacillota; class Clostridia; order Peptostreptococcales; family Anaerovoracaceae; genus STD2-154. The sequence continues at coordinate 1,688 of CAZKCB010000149.1, read as the reverse complement.
ATGCCTGTCCGTAAGTAGCTACACCGCCGGTGAGCTCGTAGTTGATTCCGATCTTGACCTCAGTCGCTGCAGCACCTTCTTCTTCAGCAGCTTTGCCGCAACCGGCGAAGGAACCAAGGACGAGGGCCAATGTCATTAACAAAACAAATACTTTTTTCATGTTAAACGTACACCACCTTTTTTGTTTTTATTTTTTTATAATTTTCATACAATGATACTCACTAAAACCGCACTTGTCAACGTAATTCAAGAGATTCCAGAGATTAATTCCTTAGAGCAATCCACCGATCTTACTAAATACCGGTGCAAACAAGAGCGCCTCAAAAGCCATCATTCGAACAAGTGCATTAAGAGAAGGGCCCACGACGCTTTTCAAGGAATCTCCGACCGAATCTCCGACCACACACGCCAGATGCGCTTCGCTTCCTTTTCCGCCATAATGGTCTGCTTCTATATATTTTCTCACCGTAGAAAACAGGTTTCCGGCGCTTTCGTTCGCAATGACATGGAGCAAGCCTGTGCAGAAGGCCCCGATCAGAAGGGCCCCCAACGCGCCAACACCAAGAAGAAGGCCGACGACGAAGGGTACTATGATTGCTGTCAGGATCGGCGTGCTCGTTTCTTTTATTGCAGCTTTTGCCAAAGCATTTCGCGCCGTTTTTTCCTCTTCGTCCATTCGGCAAAGTGCCTCAAGGGCCTCGGGATCTTCTGATTCCTTCATCACCTCATAATGGAATGCTTTTTTTCCGAATTTATCAAGAAGCAGCGCCGAGAAAACGAACGGCAGGAAGCTTCCAATGAGCAAACCGATGATCGTTCTTGATGTCAAAAGGTCGATCGCGGCGATTTCAGCTCTTTCGGTATAGGCAAAAAATAATGCGGCTAAAGTCAATGAAGTCACCCCTGCAGAAAATCCCTGACCTGTCATTACAGTTCGTCTGCCAATGGTTTCCAGTTTATCGGTAATGTTTCTGACATCATGCGAAAGACCTACAAGCTTTGAAATAAATCCTGCATTTTCAGTAACGAGGCCAAAGCTCTCTGCTGCAAGCATCATTCCGGTTACAGAAAGTGCGCCGACCGCAGCCAGCGAGATACCATAGGCTCCCGCAAGAGCTTTTGCGCCAAAGATCGTAACGACCAGACAAAGAACAGGCCATGCAGAGGATAAGAAGGATATTGAGAATCCTGTCAGGAGAACCGATGCCGGACCCCCGCTGCTGTTCTCCGCGATTTGTTTGATATGTTTTCCATTGAGCGCTGCGGCGGTCTCTGCCATTCTCCCAACGACAATCCCAAAAAGCAGTCCGAGAACAACAGCCAATGCACAGTTTATACCCTGGAAAAAAACCCAGCTTAAAGAAAAGGACGCGATCAGAACGATCACAGCATTCAAGGCGATCCCGATATGCAAGGTAGCAGTGGCATTTTCTCCGCCCTTTCCTCTGACAAGTATCACAGAAAGAACCGACCCAAGTGCTCCTGCGCTAAGCAGCGTCAATGGAAAAAGCGCTCCTGCCATCGGATCAAGCAAGAAAGCATTTCCTGCAGCCGGCATGATCTGAGCCGCCGTTGCCGAAATGACAACTGCAGCAATGACTGCTCCGGCATAGGAAGAAAAGAGATCTGTCGACATACCGGCAGCTGCAACTACTTCTGAGCCTTTTCTTTTGAAGCGGAGTAAGCTT
>CAZKCB010000148.1:0-5740 GCA_964550965.1 uncultured Oscillospiraceae bacterium | reverse complement strand
TTCTTACTTGGATATTATCTGAATTTCCAGCGCCTCCAAGAATTACTGAATTTTCAATTTTGACCTTAACGGTGTCTGCTGTTCCAAGCATATCGAGAGTCGCTTCTTTGAGGTCATAACCGAGCTCTTCGGAGACGACGATGCCGCCTGTCAATGCTGCGATATCAGCCATCATGGCTTTTCTTCTGTCGCCGAAGCCCGGAGCCTTGACCGCTACACAGTCAAAAGTTCCGCGGAGCTTATTGACAACGATCGTTGCAAGTGCTTCGCCTTCGAGATCTTCTGCAATGATGAAGAGTTTTCTTCCCTGCTGAACGATTTGCTCGAGGATCGGAAGGATCTCCTGAATGTTGGTGATCTTCTTGTCGGTGAGGAGAATATACGGATTGTTCATGACAGCTTCCATTTTCTCGGGATCACTGACCATATACGGGGACAGATAGCCTCTGTCAAACTGCATACCTTCAACAACTTCCATGGTGGTACCCATGGATTTTGATTCTTCTACGGTGATGACGCCATCGGTTCCGACCTTTTCCATTGCTTCTGCGATGAGGTTTCCGATTTCTTCGTCTGCTGCGGAAATGGAAGCGACCTGTGCGATCTCTTCTTTGCCCTTAACAGTGATCGAAATGTTTTTGATTTCTTTTACCGCAACATCAACGGCGCCCTGGATCCCTTTTTTGAGGACCATCGGGTTTGCGCCTGCCGCGACATTTTTGAAGCCTTCTCTGATGATGGCCTGTGCAAGCAGCGTTGCTGTTGTTGTACCGTCTCCGGCTACATCATTGGTCTTTGTTGCAACTTCTTTTACAAGCTGCGCTCCCATATTTTCAAACGCATCTTCGAGTTCGATCTCACGTGCAATGGTGACACCATCGTTTGTGATGAGGGGACTTCCAAACTTCTTTTCGAGAAGTACATTTCTTCCCTTTGGTCCGAGGGTGATCTTTACTGTATCAGCAAGCTGGTCGACTCCCGACAGCAACTTTTTTCTCGATTCTTCTCCAAAATTGATTTCTTTTGCCATTTTGAATACTTCCTTTCTTTTCTTTTATTGAATTTGTACTTTTATATACCCGATTAACGAAACAGTCCTGATTCGGCAACGCTGTTATACGATTGCCAGAATGTCTCTCTGCGAAACGATCGTATATTCCTGTCCGTCATATTTGATTTCAGTTCCTGCATATTTTGAGAAGATAACAATATCTCCGACTTTGACCTCCATCTTGACTTCCTTGCCTTCGACCATTCCGCCCGGGCCTACTGCCATGACTTCTGCCATCTGCGGTTGTTCTTTGGCCTGACCCGGAAGAACGATTCCGCTCTTGGTCTTTTCTTCTGCCTCCAAACGCTTGATTACTACTCTGTCTCCCAATGGTTTGATGTTCATTTCCAAAACTCCTTTCGCTTTGATTATATCAGTTTATTTTTTGCGGTTGTTAGCACTCGATCTGTGTGAGTGCTAAGATTAATTTAATACAGTACCGCCCGAATGTCAATATTTTTTTTAGAAACCCAGTGCTGTTTCGATCGCGATGAAAAGCCAAGGTAAAAAAATTGCCGGAATCATGTTCGCAACCTTGATTTGTTTTACCATTAAAAAATTGAAACCGATAGCGGCGATCAGCAGACTGCCCACTGCCGACATTTCCGTAATGATTTCCAGCGTCATCCAGCCTTTTACGGCGGAAGCCCCTAGGGCGATGCCTCCCTCATACAAGAGAACAGGGATCGCAGAAAAAGCGACGCCAATGCCCATTGAGGATCCAAAGACAATGGAAATCACGCCATCAAGGATCGACTTTGTAAAAAGCATATCATGGTTTCCCAAAAGTCCGCTGTTCATACCTCCGACGATCGCCATGGACCCGGTACAAAAAAGGATGCTCGAGGTAACAAAGCCTTTTGAAAAGGTGCCTCCGCTGAACCCAAGTTTCTTTTCTGCCCACGCGCCGAGGAGATTCATTCCCCGGTCAATATCAAGAAGTTCGCCGATCACACTTCCGATCACCATACTGAAGATCAAAAGCATAACACTCTTGTTTTCGAGCGCGCCGGAAATCCCTACATATATAATGGAAAGGCCAATTGCTTTTTTGATGATGTCTTCAAATCGTTCCGGCAAATTTTTTAAAAGAAATCGCCCGATCAAAGCACATATAACAATCACGATCGCATTTACAACCGGTCCAAGCATAAGTGTAATCTCTCTTTCCTAATCTTTTCCTACTTTAATCCTTTGATCTGAACATCAAAGGCCATGATGTGAAAAGCCGTCATCATTTCGATCGCCTCGACTGCCTTTTCCTGAAGCTCTTTTGCCGCATCGATGATCATGATCCCGTAGTGCATCAAAACAACGGCTTCTATTTTAACTCCATCTCCGGTATTTTCGGTCTGTACTCGTACAACGGAGTGCAGCCCGGAAACGCCAAGCCCGATATGTGTAACAATGTCGGAAATGACCTTGTCTGACAGATCGTATTTTCCAAGATAGCTGAACGTCGGCCTCACAACTGTTTTTTCAGTCGGATGTTTTCCACCCTTACTGCGAAGCATATGGAGCGGATCCACGAAAAAACCGGAAAATTGTCTTTTGATTTGAAATTCCGGAGCGGGAATAACATGTTTCCCCAACTCTTTTCTTTCTTTCCGTGCAATTTGCCGTTCTGCCTCCGTTGTGATCGATTCGATGGCGATCATCTCGGATGGTTCCGGAAGCCCCAGCCGTTTTACGATCTTCTCTACCATATCATTGGAAGTCCCCAGAATCAATATACTTTCGGGTGCGATCTCTTTGATTTTTTCCTGGATCTCAAGGCAATGCGAATCCTCCGTGAAAAGGGCCGTTTTGATCGCCTTGATCATGGAAGGCTGTCTTTTGGCCGAAATGCCCGCCACCATATGATTTTTCCAAATAAAAAGGCCATCATCAATGATACTTTCAATGTCCAGTTTCCTGCAAAGAGTCATCGCCTGATAGCTTTTTCCGGTGCCGCTTTTTCCGTATAATCCGTATACTTTCATTGTTTCATTTCCTCTTCCGATGCGTCGATCCCTTTGTTTCCAATGGGTTTCTGGCATCCGTGAATTAATTGTCCTTATGTCTTGTTATCTTTAAGAAGGTCTGCTATAATAGGGGTGCTTGAATCTAAAAGCAAGTTGACAACCAATACTTAAAGGAGGATTTGTTATGGCTTATATTATCAATGACGACTGCATCGCTTGCGGCGCTTGCGTTCCCGAATGTCCGGTAGAAGCAATTATTGAGGGCGATCCCAAGTATATCATCGACCCTGACAAGTGCATCGATTGCGGTGCTTGTGCAAACGCTTGCCCGGTTGACGCTCCGAAAGAAGCATAGTTAATCGTCTTTGGACGGTTTTCTGAAAAAGAAGAATGAATAACCGTTTCTCGCGAAACGGTTATTTTTATTTTGTCCTTTTAGTCCGCAAACCATAGCCGATCTGTTTTTCAAATCGGCTATGATGATCTGAATGACTTATTTCTGATTGTGAGTAATGTAGTATGCAAGAGTATTCAAGCTGTCAGAAAGATGTACATTTTCAAGCGCAACGTTCTCGCTTACCTCGATATCGACCGGAGCGAAATTCCAGATCCCTTTGATTCCCGCCTTTTCCAGTTTGATTGCAACATCCTGTGCGCTGCCCTTAGTGGTGCAAATGATACCGATTTCCATCGGATTTTGAGCAAGGAAGCTTTCCATATTCTCATAATCCTGAACTTCAATGCCATTGATGCTGATACCGATCAATTTCGGGTTCACATCAAACATAGCCGAAACAACAAACCCGGCCCTATAATACGTTGTGTAGTTTGCGATTGCCTGTCCGAGGTTGCCCGAACCGACAATAACCATCTTGTATTCGTTATCAAGACCAAGGATCGTTCCGATCTGCGCATAGAGACCTTCCACATTATAGCCATACCCCTGTTGTCCAAAGCCCCCAAAGTTGTTCAAGTCCTGACGGATCTGGGAAGCGGTGTAACCAATGAGAAGGCTTAAATCGTTGGATGAAATCCTCTCGATCCCTTTTTTCATTAGCTCCTTTAAAACTCTGCGATAGCGCGGAAGTCTCCGGATTACCGCATTAGAAATTTTTCCGTTTTCTTTCATAGTCACACTCCAAAACACCAATTGACTGCCTACAACTTATTGTTAAAATTTTAATTATGATTCCATTATATCATTCTAATTATGGATATACAATAAAAAAGATGGTATTATTAATACATGTTATGACATTTTTTATCAGAAAGGGACCTTATGATCATTTTATCGGCTACGGGAATCACAAAAGCATATGGTATAAATACTATTTTAACAAATATATCGTTCCATGTAAATCAGGGAGATAAAATTGGTATCGTCGGCGATAATGGCGCGGGCAAAACCACTCTCCTTTCTATATTGTCTGGTGAGCTTTCTTATGATGGGGGTGATTTCTTTATCTCCCAGGACACAAGCATCGGCATTTTGAAGCAGCGCGACAATTTTTCATCCGACAAAACAGTACGGGAAGAGATGCTTGGGATTTTTTCCGAAACGATCGAGATGGAGCACACGCTCTCGGCTCTTTCGCATGAAATTGCGGAGCGCTCTGCTGCCGGAGAAGATGTACACGCCCTTTTGCACCGGCATGACGATATGACACATGAATTTGAGCGCAAGCACGGCTACACCTACCAAAGCGAGATCAAGGGGATCTTATCCGTCATGGCCTTTCCAGAAGACTATTACGAAAAGCCCATCTCTGCACTTTCGGGTGGAGAGCGCACACGGCTGGCTTTGGCCTCTCTTCTCTTGAAGAAGCCGGATCTTCTTTTGCTGGATGAGCCGACAAACCACCTCGACATCGGCACGCTCAAATGGCTCGAACAATTTCTCAAATCCTATAGCGGTACGGTCATCCTGATTTCCCATGACCGTTATTTTCTGGATCAGGCAACGACAAGGATTTTTGAAGTCCAAAATCATGTTCTAAATGTCTACGAAGGAAATTACAGCACTTACCTCGTCAAAAAGCGGCAGCGCGATGAAGACGCGTTGAAACAATATGAACAGCAAAAACGTGAGATCGAGCGGCAGGAAGAAATCATCCGGCGTTTTAAACAGCACGGAACCGAAAAGCTCGCGAAACGTGCGAAGTCGCGCGAACACAGATTGGAGCATGTTGAGCTTTCAGAGCGGCCGACCGTCGGCACGAGCCGCATGAAGCTGCGTTTCAAGGAAAAATTCCAAAGCGGGACCGATGTCCTCTTTGCGGAGCATCTTTCAAAAAGCTTTAAAAACTCTAACAGCAACGGAAGCCGCGTTTTGTTCCGCAATGTGGATTTTGATATCAAGCGCGGGGAACGCATCTGCATCGTCGGTCCGAACGGAATTGGAAAAACAACGCTTTTAAAGATCATTATGGGCCTGCTCCCGCCTGACAGCGGTACTCTCAAGGTCGGCCAAAATGTTCTTTTCGGATATTACGACCAGGAGCAGCAGCTTCTCGACGACGAATCAACGGTACTTGAAGCCCTTCACGGAGAGTATCGTCTATATACCGAGACCGAGCTCCGGAGCCTTCCTGGACGTTTTCCCTTCCAAAAGGCTGACGTCTTCAAGCAGGTCAAGGCTCCCTCCGGTGGAGAGAAAGCCCGACTGACCCTTCCAAAACTGATGCCGACCGCTCCAAAGCTCGTGAACATGAATGTGCCGACCAAA